>JBJOIB010000322.1:0-8594 GCA_046047375.1 Bacteroidota bacterium | reverse complement strand
CGGTAAATGCCAAGCAACCAACGGACAATGCACGCTCATGGCGGCGTTGGAAGAAGCTAACGCACGTCCGGCAAGCTACAGAGACTCTCTTCTAACAATCTCTTTTAACGTACCATCGGGATCTGAATTCAACCTCTCCGGCCCGGCCTCTCATGTGTTCTATAAAACGGTGATCGATGGCTGGACGAATGCCGGTAGCTCTCCCAATACGCTCTCTTTCAACGAAGGCGATGATGCGCATCACACCGTAAAAATCGACTTCAATGGCTTTGAGGCTTTCGAGTTGAACTACCCGCATAGCGGACTCCGTGGATTGCAAATAAAGGAGGCAGGTGTCACCATATTGGCTGATAGCTGTTTTGTGGAAGGATGCTACATCATGACCGATGGTGAATCTGCACACACCTTTACTTCCAATGCGGTGTACATAGAAGGTGCCTCAGGAACGCGCATCGGTGGACCTGACCCCGAACAACACAATGTTTTCTTACACGGAATCCGCGCCCAATCGTGCGATCAGCTCATGGTTTCTCATACCCGTTTCGGATGCACCTCAGATGGAAATGCGATGCTCGAAAACGAAGGCGGTGTAGCACTTACGCTTATGGATTGCACCAACGCAAGTGTAAGCAACTGCCAGATGAGCGGTGGCTACAACCGAGCTGTCGATCTCGTTAACAGCACTGAAAACCTAATATCCGACTGCTTGATTGGATTGAATGCCGCCGGAAATAACAACATGGGCTTATACAACGCCGGTATCTATTTCGATGGTAACAGCAATAACAACTCTGTTGATGGGTGCATTTTCGGAGCCACAGAGTGCGGCGTTGCCCACATTCTCATGGAAGATGGCGCCAGCAACAACACCATCACCAGCTCTGTTTTTGGAGCGTCTGCCGACCTCCTACCCTTCGAAAATCCCGACCAAACAGCCCTGGCCGGAATCCTTATCGGCGAAAATTGCTCGGGTAACTCCATCGGAAATGGAACGTTCACGGGTGGAAACAACTTCCTTTACCTTCCCAATGCGGGTGTGGCGCTGCAAAGCAATGCCGGAAACGGAAACCTCGTCTCAAAAAACAGTTTTGTGAACAACGGCGGCCTAGCCATCGACCTTAACTTCGACAATTGGACCTCAGAAAATGATTCCAATGATGCCGATGAAGGTCCAAACAACGCCATGAACTACCCTGAGCCCATATCAATCCTCATCTCTGAGGAGATGGTAGAACTAACGTACTCTTTTCACGGAACCCCTTTGACGGATGTTACCATACAACTCTATGGCTCCTCCCAATGCGATGACAGTGGTTTCGGTGAAGGTGAAAGATACCTGGATGAGCAGTTTACAACAACCAATCAAAACGGTGATGCTACCGTAAGTTTCTCAGTACCAAACGATTTCCCTTTTTACAGTGCATTGGCCATTGACTCATGGTCTGGTGATACCGGAGAATTCGGCCCTTGTTCCGGCGAAATGTCGCCTCAGCCCACTGTTAGCTACAGTATTTCTGAAACTAGCCTCACAGTTCAAACCGGACAAAGCACGAACGCTTGGCTCAACTTCGAAAACATAGGATTTGGGCATCTCGAATGGTCGCTTTACACAGATGAAGCCTGGCTGATGGCTGACCTCGAAAACGGAACGGTTGCGCCGGGTGATAGCCACGGTCAGTACATCACGCTGCAAGCTGAATCGCTGCCTGTTGGCACCTATTACGGCGCTATCTATGTCTCTACGAACGATCCAGATAACGCCGAATTTACCATTGATATCATCCTTGAGGTTACACCGGTCATGGGTGGTAGTTTTGTTGCAGCCAGCACTGAAATTGGCATCACTCTGACCACGAACAGCTCAACCACGGTTTCCATTCAGTTTACCAACGATGGAGAGGCTTCAACAACCTGGATCGCCAGCATGCCGCCCGGAAATTCATGGGTGATGCCTCCTTCGCCGAACAACGGAACGCTGGGTGCAGGACAAACAGGGATGCTGAACCTGCAATTCAACGCGAACGGACTTACGCCTGGAACGTATTCCTCAGAGCTGGTGTTTAACACCAATGCCACCGACAACGCATTCGTACTTATCCCCATTACCCTTACTGTAACGCAAGGAACAGGGAATGCCGCTATCGTGGTAACTCCAGAAAACATTGGTATCACACTCAACAATGCGGAGTCTGCTTCTCAAGAAGTGATGATTCAAAACATCGGAAACGCATCCCTGAATTGGAACATCGTAATGCCGGCTAATACGCCATGGCTGACCTTGCAAGGTGCCAACTCAGGTTCGGTTCCAGGCATGGGTATGGCCACTACACTACTGAGTATCAACGCGGTTGGATTGTCACCGGGATCGTACAATGCAACGGTCATGATCAACTCCAACGCCACGAATTCCGGCCCTGTGCTATTAGCCATAGCACTTGAAGTTACACAGGCGCAATCAGGCAACGCCTTAATCGCGGTCACTCCGCCCTCTACCTCTTATGAGCTTTTTGGTGGCGAATCGATCCTGCACGCTTTCAACATCAGCAATACCGGGAATAACAACTTAATGTGGACGATATCCACAGCACCGGAAGTAAGCTGGATAACCCTGCCTGAATCCACCTCAGGGTTGTTGGGTCAAAACCAAATGAGCATCTACAACATCCTCATCGATGCCACCTCCGTGAGTCCTGGCACGCACTCCGCTCAACTAATCATCGAATCGAATGCCAGCAATTACCCAACTCTGGTAATCCCTATTGAGTTGGAAGTATTGGAACCAATAGCGACCATACAATCTGCGCCAACTGCCATCCTTTGTCCGGGCGCATCCTTTAATGTCGACTATGAAATCTTGGGCGAATTGGATGCCTCAAACACATGTACAATCGAACTATCGAACAGTGCGGGTGACTTTTCCAATCCGCAGATCATCGGTTCTTTTAGCGCCATATCGGGCTCCGGCTCTCAACCGGCAACTTTACCTGATGTGATGTCTGAAGGCTCCAATTATCGCTTGCGCTTAACCTCCTCTCAGCCTGCCATGGTTTACGAGCCTTCATCGTTCACGCTGAACATTGCAGGGAGTGTAAACGTCTCCATCACACCAACGGATGTATTGTGCGTCAATGAAAGCGTTGAATTGTTAGCCACCCCATCCGGGGGATGGTGGAGCGGCGGTTCTGTAGAAGGCAACACCTTTGCATCTAGCGAAGCGGGAACCCACACCCTCACCTACCAGGTTAACTCACAAGGTTGCGCGTTTTCTTCTGAAACAACCATTACTGTAGCGGCTTTACCTGTGGTGTATATGGATGCTCCTTCTCAACTCTGTGAAAACGATGAATCCTGGAACCTCAATGTTTCACCAACGGGCGGATTGCTTGAAGGCATCGGAATTGAGGATGGGTACTTCATTCCAACGGGATTGGGTGGACAAACAGCTGACTTGTCGTACCTCTACATTGATGCAAATGGCTGTTCAGCCAGCGTTTCTACCTCTATTGAAGTAGTAGAAACCCCTACTTTCACCCTTGATGTTCCTGATTTCTTCTGCAACAACGACCTCGCGGTCGATCCGGAATACAGCAACCTAAATGGTGGACAATACACCATCGATGGAACGCTCACCAGTGTTCTCGACCCATCCATCCTCGCCGTTGGCGAGCACGAAATGAATTACTACGTAACGGTTAATGGATGTACGGGTGTGAATTCTGATGTGTTCGAAATCATGGCTGCACCGGAAACACCCGTGATAACGTTCGATGGCGAATGGCTGCAGGTAACCAATGCGACGAACAGCATTACGTGGTATCTTGACAACGCTGCAGTGGGCAGCGGCGCAACGTTCCTTCCGCTGGAATCAGGTTTTTATACCGCATCTGCAAACAACGGAATGTGTGAGTCTACTTCAGATCCTCTGTTCATAGAAATCACTTCTGTAGATTCATTTTCATCCACTGCCGTGTTGATATATCCGATTCCATTCACTGGGTACATGAACGTCATGGTTGGTGAACTACCGGTGGATGAAGTTCAACTCTACGATATGGGTGGACGACTTGTAGCCCAATGGAATCAACCAACGATTGTATCGGGCACGCTGCGGTTGGGAGATCAATTGGCGGCGCTTCCAGCAGGACAGTATTCCCTCCTGATAACAGGTTCAAATGGTTTGATACGCAAGGTGGTTCAAAAGTAAAAGCAAAGCACTGTATGTCAATACTTTAATACGGAACACCTCAGAATATACGAATTTTTATCGACATTTCAAAATGCAACTGGAGGGACGATCATGCAGATCTCGTCCCTCTACTTTTTCCTATAAACCACCAAACGATCTGTGCGTGTTTCGATCAGAAGTTGAAAGTGATCAGCGATAAAATCGATGGTTGATGCGGTGTAGATAAAAACATGTGTTGGATCGTTGCGGTAGTACCAATTGCGAAATGGAATGGATGGATTCCAAAGATGGGTCATCACCATCAATCGTCCACCAGCCTTCAGTAAGCCCACCAACGCTTCTATTTCCTTGTGCGGATGGTGAAAATGCTCAAATACTTCGCAGCTGAAAATGTAGTCGTAGGTGGTTTGTCTGTACGACTCATCAGGGTGAAAAAAGGGATCATAAAGCGTCACTTCATAGCCATTTTCAGCCAATACAGTTGCGATAACTGGTCCGGGGCCGCAGCCAAAATCAAGCCCTTTGTGCTCAGGCAAATAGTGATTCAGAACAAAGCGTGTAATGGGCGAAGTGAAGGTTCTATACCCCTCGTCAAACACATCGTTGTTGTGTTCCAAATACCGCCCTTTTTCTTCTTCGGCAGAAAGATGCTTGCGAGGGTCGCGCACCAAAGCGCCGCAACCAGTGCATTGAAAATACACCTCATCCAATCTATCTTGAAGGACCGTAGAACAAAGTGAACATGACAACTCCTCAGAACTATTCATAGAGAACACCTCCCTGTCTCGGATCGCGCAGACTCATCCAGAAGATATGCACCGGCTCCGTCACCCCAACAACGCCATCTGCATTCTCATCGTGACGCGCAAAGAGGTAGATGCGATCATTGGCTGAGTCATATTCGGATTTGAAGACAGAATGATCCTGCGGCACCACCGATTCTAAAGATTCTCCATTTTCATCAAAAACAAAAAGTCGACGCAGATCGGCCGTTGTGATAAATCCATCGCGGTTGGTGTCTTCATTGTATGCCGTAACAAACATATTGTCTCGAAGCACCGGCTCGAAATTCAAGGTATCTGTCTCAAATGATGGATAATACAAGGTGCGAATCAAGACCGGCTTGTCGAACAACAAATGACTCGAGTCGCGATCAACAGCGAAATGAGATACGTTCACGAAATTGTACCCGTACACCGCTTCATACCCGGGAATTAGTCGATACCCGAACGAATTTCCAGGTCGCTCCGGATCATTGTAGCTGTAGTGGTAATTCAACTCTCCGGTAAAAAAATGCTTATCACGAGCACTATAATTCAACTTAAAAAGCGCAGTTAAGCGAACGTTTGATAAGCCTGTATACAACACGGTAACAGGTCTTGTTTCAAACGAGAGTGAATCCTTCTTCAAGGTGTTTGCGTGCTCCGTCCCTTCCGATTCCTCCACTTCGCTCACGGCAAATCCTTTCTGACTTTCAACATCTTTTGGCACACAGCTCTGTATGCTTGCGATTAAGCAAATCGCTAATGCTGCTCTCCATCCGTACTGTTTGATATTCTGAATGTTCATTTCAATCGAATTAATTCTCCTTTACGTTTAACGATGTTTTTGTAGTCCCACTGCACATCACGGCTTTCCAACAACCACTTTTTAAGCAATTCCGTATCCAATGCCTCAACGCTTGTCAATCGCAACTCCGCTGCTTGAAATTTCCCTTCGTTGGTTAAGCCGGGCGTCACAAAGCTCCTACCACTCCAAAACAACAGGCGCATGGAGTTTTTCAATTTGCTGTATCCCACAATCGGATTGCCTTCAATGAACCATACCGGATGAGCGTGCCATACTTTGGATTCAGCCTCAACAAGCACTTCCGAAATAGCTGTAGCGAGTGCATTTGCAATCAACTGGTCTTCGGGAGAAAGCTGTTGATTGTAACGCTGAATTTCTTCTGACATACTTCGAATTTGCTCGAAGATAGTAATTTTCACATGCGAGCGGTGGGATCAAAACAAAGGGATTGAACGGATTGGTTAACTTCGCCACATGGAACTGGAAATCGTTTGCACTTCAATAGAGAGCGTGGAAATAGCCACAGACAACGGCGCTACACGCATAGAACTATGTATGAACCTTTCAAGTGGCGGATTAACGCCTACCGCAGGCTTTTTTGCCTTGGCGAAGAAAGCCACCTCATTGCCCATCTTTCCTCTGATTCGCGCCCGGGAAGGAAGTTTCGCCTATTCTGAGATGGAAAAGCAAGTGATGTTTGACGATATGAAACGCCTTCTGGACATGGGAGCTGATGGACTGGTAATAGGAGCGCTGGAGCCTTCTGGCGGGGTAGATTTTGACTTTGCCGAAAGGGCGATGGATCAATGTGCTGGAGTGCCCATGACTTTCCACCGCGCTTTCGATGAATGCCTGTATCCGGATGAAACGCTGAAAACGCTGAAAAAAATGGGGTTCGACCGTGTGCTTACTGCCGGTTGCGCACCTACGGCTCAAGATGGTTTGGAAAACCTACAACGCTTTCTCTCGCTTGATGGTGTGCCAACCATTCTTCCGGGGGGTGGAATTCGCTTCAAAACGGCTGAAACGCTGCTCGAAATGGGATTTCGTGAACTCCATGCAGCTCCACAAGTAACGATCTCGCAACATCCTCAGCAACAGCTCTTTGCATCAGATTATCAACGTGTAGACGGCGATGAAGTGCTGCGCATAAGCACCTTAATGCTCGCTATGGAACGGTAACAACCCGCACCGTTTCACCTTTCAATGCAACAGTTAGCCAACCGCGGAGTCGCTCTTCATTGCTGCGAATTTCCTGTTGGGTCGTTTCAGGATTCCAACGAACGAGTAAAGTAGCCAAGGTATCCACATTGCCCGAAGTGTTTTCAGAGATGACTCGGGTAAATCCGGCATCCACGGCGTCTGGAAAAAGTGCAAATACTTGTTTCGACAGACCTGTGCTTCCTTCCATGGATTTGATTCGAAGCAACTCTGTGCGCAATGAATCGGCCTCTTTCGATTTGCGCGATAGCTCCCCTGCCATGTACTCTCTCGAAAAATCGAGGGCAGATAATGAACTATTGGCCTTCAAATCAGCTATGGCGGCAGAATAGTCGCGCGGTTCCCGAATGTCAATCTCAACACCGTCGAGGTCAAAATCCAGAGCACGTACTTTCCAACTCTGACGCAGATCCTCCGATACCGGTTCTCCCATCAGTGCGAGCTGAATCCTTTTGGGCTCTGCATCGGCATCCACCTTACTCTCTATCAGCATGGTTCCACCAGCCTCCAACTCCTCCTCAATGGACGCGACAAAGAGTGACGCATCGCGCTCAAAAAGGCTGTTTTGCAGCACCTGCGCGAAGATGATGACACTAGGCACCATGGTGACGACGATAAACAATGCGATGTTCCGCTTCATTTTGCGTTCACGCGCGGCATCAACAAACTGCACCATAGGGAATTGCATGTACCTGATATACAGATATGTAGGCAATGCAATAAACACGGAGTTGATGTAAAACAGGTACGCGGCTCCCAAAATAAAATCCCACTGCCAGGTGGCGATGCCATAACCCACGGTGCAAAGCGGAGGCATGAGAGCTGTGGCGATAGCTACTCCCGGAACCACGTTGCTCTTCAACGGTCGACTTCCTGCAATGATTCCAGCTGCACCACCAAACAATGCGATGGCGATGGCAAGCATAGTCGCCGATTTACGATCAGCCAACTCGGGATTGATTTCCGGAACAGGGACGATGATAAAGTACACCACGCTTATGACCACAGCGATGATTACCGCTACGCCGAAGTTTTTCAACGCGCGTTTCAGCAAGTCAAAATCGTTGCGTGCAGCAGCAAGTCCGATCCCCAGAATGGGACCCATCAAGGGTGATATGAGCATAGCTCCTATGATAACCGCGGTGCTGCCTGTGCTCAAGCCTATGGAGGCGATCAAAGCACTTAGGAGGAGAATCCATGCGCCATGTCCACGAAACTCCACATCCGATTCAATTCCTTGTATCGTGCCTTCAACATCTACTCCATCGCGGAGATTCATGATAGACCGAAATTCAACCCATAACCGCAACAACGGCATGCGCTTCGATGATTGCTCTTGCTCCATGCCTGAAAAATACGATGTTGATTTTAATTGAGCAAAGAATCCAAACGCTGCAATGACTGCCGGTAAGCAGCTGAGTTGAGCGACTGCAAAATGGTCTCCTTCTCCTTGGAGGTCAAGTGGAAGCTGAGAGACACATGGGAGTCTATTTCATGTTTGAGTTGGAACGTTACAATGTCGATATCGTTATCAAACCACGCCGATAAGTAGCGTATCATCTGGTCTCCATTGTAATCTTGGGTTTTGGTAACATTGCCATAAACCGATCCCAACGGT
>JBJOIB010000321.1:0-5279 GCA_046047375.1 Bacteroidota bacterium | reverse complement strand
GTGGAAGACCCGTCTTCAGGAATTACAGCAACGCTCAACCAGGTTGTTATTGGTTCTGTTGTGGGATTGCCTTTTGGACTGACCTATCAGCCGAACAGTGAGAATGGCACCTACTACCCTGCCAATGGCGACAACTATGGTTGTGCTACAATCTGTGGAACGCCCCTTCAACCGGGGCTATACGATGTGACCATCAATGTAACGGTTACCGCCTTAGCCTTTGGATTTGAACAGGTGGTAAACGAAAGCTTTGTGCTGCCTATCAATGTGGTGCCAGGAGAGGGTGGAAACGCAAGTTTTTCATACGACAATCTCAACGCGTGTGAATCCGTCACCTCTATCTTCGAAGCACTGATTGATGGGAGTCCGGGCATTACCACTTACGCATGGGATTTCGGTAATGGTGCCGTATCCGATGAAGCAAATCCTCCTGCTCAAACCTACTCTAACCCCGGGTCCTACACAGTGACCCTTGAAACCACCATCGAAAACTACTTCCTTCAGTCGGTGTCCGTATCAAGCTTTGAAAACAACTGGAGCGGCGACGTAGAAGAACTCATCGCTGCCTTTTCCAACCCCGACCCCTATTTCACACTCATCAACGGGGCAGGTGCCGTTGTGTACACGTCATCAACCATTGATAACGCCACCAGTGGCAGCTGGTCAGGCATCAACGTAATGCTTGATAACCCTCCTTATTCCATTCAATTCTGGGACGAAGACAATGGCCCACCCCTCGGCTCTCAAGACGATGCCGTTGGGTTGGTATCGCTGGTTATATCAACTGGCAGCCAGTCTCTATCGAATGGCGGAAACACGAGTGGAAACGCAACGGTCACCCTGGATGTAACCAATGTCTTCACCAACGAAGAAGTAGTGAACGTTTGGCCTGTTCCGATGGCTGAATTCACGTACCTGGAAGAAATCAGCGTGCTTGATTTCAACGATCCTGAACTGGCCTATTTTGAATGGTATTTCAACGGCGAATTGGTGCAACAAGGCGAACAAGACTCCTTGGTGATGACCCAGCCGGGCGTATATAACTGCTTTGTAACCAACTCATACGGTTGCAGCGCCACATCCAGTGATTTCGTGCTTTGTCCGGTACTTGAATTGACGTATGACCCTGCCGGGTTCTTCTTTGTGCCGGATGGATACGCAAGCTATACTTGGTATTACAACGGATTACCCATCAGCAACCAGCAATCCAACCTTCTTATCACTTCTGATCCGGGCAATTACGCACTGACCATCACCACCGATTACGGATGCACAGTGGAATCAAATGTTGTTACGGTTACCGTTGGGGTCGACGAGCTGAATCTGGTTTCCATGATCTGGCCTAACCCGGCCGATGATAAGCTGAGCTTCGAACTTGTGGAAGCAGCCAGCGTTAAGCTCTTCAATGCCGCATTGCAACAGGTGTTTGCTCGCGAATTCACCCCGGGTACACACACGGTAGAGGTGGGCCAGTGGGCCGTTGGAAACTACATCATGACGGTTGATTCCAACAAAGGAACGCAGGTACTGAAAATAGTTATCAGCCGTTAATTTTTCGTAATACCTCGCCCCGGATCGAAAATCATACAACCTGCTTCGCACTTTTGCGTATTTTTAGCTTGGGTAAGTGTGTTCTTATCCAAAGTGCAGATTGAAAATGAACGATACACGGTATACATCCATTCTCGAAAAGCTCGATGAGTTTATACGTAAGTACTATAAAAATCAGCTTCTTAGAGGGTTTTTGTACAGCATGGGGCTTATTCTAGGGGTGTACCTGACGGTAGTCATCACAGAGGCTATTGGTCAGTTCAGCTCGGTATTGCGCACAGTGTTGTTTTGGGCCTTTGCTCTCACCAGCGCAGTGGTACTGGTGTGGTATATCATTCGTCCGCTAGCCAAGCTCTTTCGCATGGGTAAAACCCTGTCGTACGAAGAAGCGTCGCGCATTGTTGGAAATCATTTTCCGGAGGTCAAAGACAAGTTGCTCAACACCTTGCAATTGCATGCCCACGCAGCTTCTGCTGGTTCAGAAAGCCTATTGGCGGCCTCCATTGATCAACGCACCAAAGAACTCAGTCCGGTGCCCTTTTCAGCTGCGGTCAACCTCGGTGAAAACCGCAAGTACCTGAAATACGCCCTGCCTCCACTGGCCGTCTTAATCATTCTCTTGTTTGCCGCGCCAAGCCTCATCACTGAGTCTACCGATCGCCTCATCCGCTTTAGCGAAGAAATCATTCCACAAGCGCCGTTTACGGTGAGTATCGAAAACGAAGACCTGGAAGTGGCTGAACGTGAGGATTTTGAGTTGCGCGTTTCCGCGGATGGACAAGTGGTACCTGATAAACTATTCATCGAACTCAACGGTACACGCTTTCGCCTCAACAACGCGTCCAAAACCGATTTCAGCTATACCTTCAAAAACGTTGATGCCACCACGCCGTTTCGCCTGTATGCCGATGGGTTTTACTTTGGTCCCTACGAGTTGGAAGTGCTTCCAAAACCGGTTCTTATCAATTTCAGCCTCACGCTCGATTATCCGCTCTACACCGGTCTTACCGATGAAATGGTTAAAAATACCGGCGATATTACCGTACCAGAAGGCACAAAGATCGCTTGGGATTTCAGAACAGGAAACACCGATCAGTTAACGGTGCGTATGGATGACAGTTTGCTGGTACTCAAGAAAAATCAAGACCAGTTTACCCTTCCGGCTTACACCGCTGTTCACAACGTTTCTTACACCATTTTGCCTTCCAATAACCGCATGGGGATGGCTGACAGTGTTATGTACCGCATTCGGGTGAAAAAAGATGAATATCCTGTTATTCGCGTTGAAGAAGAGCGCGACTCTCTATCGGCTAAAAGCCTGTTTTTCTCTGGCGATGTGCAAGATGATTACGGCTTCAGAAATCTGTCGTTCGTATACACTTTCACTAAAAGCGATCAGGCCGACCGCATCTTGAACCAGACCAAGCGAATTCCACTTCCAACCCCTTCCGGAACGGGAGATGGATTTTTCTATCATTGGGCACTCGACAATCTGGATATTGCCCCAGGAGAAGAGATAAGCTACTACTTTGAAGTATGGGACAATGATGTGGTAAACGGCTCTAAATCAGCACGTTCCATGAGTCGCGTTTACGCTGCTCCTACCATTGAAGAGGTGCGTGATAACCGAGATCAGGAAAACGAAGACATCAAAGATAAGCTCGAAGACAGCATCGATGAAGCCCGTGATCTGCAAAAAGAACTCGATGAACTGCGCAAAGAAATGATGCAGAAAGAGGAGTTGGGATGGCAAGAAAAGAAAAAACTAGAGGAACTTTTGGAACGTCAGAAGAACCTTCAGAAACAAGTGGAGCAGATTCAGCAACAAAACGAACAAAAAAACCAAAAGCAATCTGAGTTCGAGCAACCCAATGAATCGCTTCTTCAGAAGCAGCAACAGCTGCAAGACCTCATGGAGCAGGTGATGACAGATGAGTTGAAGCAGTTGTACGATGAGATTCAGAAACTCATGGAAGAGCTCAACAAAGACGAGCTGCAGCAGCAAATGGAGAACATGAACATGACCAATGAAGATCTCGAAAAAGAACTTGATCGCGCCTTGGAACAGTTCAAACAACTCGAGTGGGAGCAGAAAATGGAAGAAGCCATTTCTGACCTCGAAAAGCTGGCTGAAAAACAAGACGAATTATCGAAAGAGGCTGAGAAAAAAGACGCGGATAGCGAAAAGTTAAAGGAAGAACAAGAAAAGCTGAACGAGGAATTCAAGGAGCTCTCTGAAGAGTTGAAAGAGATTGAAAAACTGAATGAGGAACTCGAGAATCCGAACAACACACCTGATACCGAAGAACAGGAGCAGCAGATTCAAGAAGAGCAGCAAAAGAGTTCGGAGCAGCTAGAAAAAAAGAAGAATCAAAAAGCATCTGAATCGCAGAAAAAAGCTGCTGAAAAGATGCAGGAGATGGCGCAACAGATGCAGCAGTCTATGCAATCCAACGCAAGCGAGCAGCAGCAAGAAGACATGGACGCCTTGCGTGCTCTTTTGGAGAACATCATTACGCTGTCATTTGATCAGGAAGATCTTATGGCAAACTTCAAAAGCGCCAATGTGAATGATCCGAAATATGTGCAGTTCGGACAGGTTCAGCGAAAGCTAAAAGACGATGCCCGCATGGTTGAAGATTCGCTTTTTGCCTTGAGCAAACGTGTTCCGCAAATTTCAGGCATTGTGAACCGTGAAATTGGTTTGGTAAACGACCACATGTCTGATGCCCTGGCCGAAATAGGGGAGCGCAAAACCAATGAAGCCACCATGCATCAGCAGTATGTGATGACCTCTTTCAACAACTTAGCGCTTTTACTCGACGAGGCCTTGAAGCAGATGCAGCAGCAGCAAGCTTGTCAGAAGCCCGGACAGGGTAATTGCGAAAAGCCGGGGGGCAATGGCGCTCCGAAACCGAGTGCCGGAGACATGAAAAAAATGCAAGAAGCCCTGAGCAAGCAGCTTGAGCAGATGAAAAAGCAGATGGGCAAAGACGGCAATAAGGGCGAAAACAAAGGCGGACAAGGGGGCATGAGTAAAGAGCTCGCCAAGATGGCCGCGCAGCAGGGTGCCATACGTCAAATGATGGAAAAACTCGGTCAGCAGCTCAATGAGGATGGCTCTGGCAACGGCAACGAAATAAAGGAAATTGCCAAAGAAATGGAGAAGATCGAGCAAGACATTGTGAACCGTCAGGTTACCCAAGAAACCCTCGATCGTCAAAAAGAAATCATGATTCGCTTACTCAAAGCTGAGAACGCTGAACGCACGCGAGATCAGGATGAAAAGCGGAAATCACAAGAAGGCGACCAGAACCTACGCAGCTCTCCCATGAACTTCGAAGACTACAAACGTCGCAAAGAAAAAGAAATAGAACTACTTCGTACGGTACCTCCTAGTTTAAAGCCCTACTACAAGGAGAAAATCAACGAATATTTTAATAATTTAGGGCGCTAATTAGGCAAACAGCATGAGTACACCTGAAGCCGTGACAGAAATTCGTTTCTCTTCCAACACTGAGAACATCGCTATCGTAGAGAAGCTGATAGACGAAGTGTGCGAGAATTTCAAGGTCAAGGAAGATCACTACGGGAACATCCTTATATCGCTCACCGAGGCGGTTAACAACGCCATTGTTCACGGCAATCGCCTCGATCCGTCGAAAGAAGTTATCGTGAAGTATTCTAGCGTTGATGGTAAATTGCGCTTTTGGGTAGAAGATGAAGGT
>JBJOIB010000320.1:0-6845 GCA_046047375.1 Bacteroidota bacterium | reverse complement strand
AAAAGTAAGCATATCGGATGACCCAACTAGGCCATCGCCATTCAAATCGCCTGTGCAAACTCCTGAACAACCGTAATTGGTAGTGAGAATCAACAAGTCGGTGGTGTTGATGGAGCCGTCGAAATTGAAATCGGCAGGACAGTCATTTTCAATCAACTCCAGGCCTAATGTGTAATAAGCATGCGTGTTTGCCGATGTTGCAACCATTACATAAAGCGTTTCCCCGTAGCTCTGCTCTTCAATTTCTAC
Organism: Bacteroidota bacterium; assembly: GCA_046047375.1. Classification (GTDB taxonomy): domain Bacteria; phylum Bacteroidota; class Bacteroidia; order Flavobacteriales_D; family Sanyastnellaceae; genus RI-182. The sequence goes on along the minus strand of JBJOIB010000320.1, from coordinate 6,596 downwards.
CGTGATTGTTTCATTGTCAACTGTGGCGCACGTAATCATTTCGAAATCGTTACAGCTGCCAGAGAAAACAGCTACATCAACTGAGTTTATTCCGCCGGCTTCTGTAAGGGATGCTGAATTTATAATATCCAGAAAGTGCAAATGTACATTTCCTGTATATGGCACTACAAAGCTATACCAAACGGTGCTGGTAGGTTCATCGAAACACAACATAGGCAAAGTTTCATCTTGAACCGTTGCACACAGGGTAGAGCCCGGCATTGGGCCTCCATCCACCACAAGTGAAGTAGCTTCAGAGCAAGCGTCGTTCGGCCGCTCACAAGTTTGCGACTCATAGCATCCAAGATCAATCACTCCTCCCACAATGCGCGGCTGCTGATCTAGATCCACTGCGAGGGTCACAGGTAAATCCGCTCCAATATTGATGGCAGGGCTGACAGCCGATAAACGAAAATTACCATTGCCCGGCTGAATAAATTGTGGATCGAAGGAGAAGTTATTTCCTTGGTTGAATCCTTCAATGATGTTGCGCACAACGCTAACTTCTTCCGCAAAAAACACTTGAAAATTCCCTTCGTTTCCCCACACAATGTTATTCAGAAAAAGCGCGTCTTCTGCAGCGATGTTGAGGCATGGAATAGGTGAAGCACTAACAAATTGGTTACCTACAAAAGTATTATTGACCACGTTGCAGCTCCCCTCAGCAATGTTTGAACTTCCTGTTATTAGAAGGGCTGATGGATAGGTGGATATATTGTTGAAAAACAAGCTATTATGTAGATTGAAGCTGTTGCTTGAGATATCAACTACGCAGCTTCCATTCAAGAAAGTATTTCCGGTGAAGTCGCAACGTCCAACAACCAAATTTCCATCGATTCCATTTACTACACACGAACCGAAATTATTGAAACTATTATCGCGAAAGGTGCAATCATAAACGCCCACATTGCCATTCGAGTTGATCAAGCTTGAATTCTCGATATGATTATCCCGAAACATGCAGTCCGAATACGTAATATTTCCATTTCCGAGGTGCCCGAAAAGTGTGGTCGCGTTTTGGTTCTCGACAAGAATCGATTCCACTTCAAAATCCCCATCCTGCATGATGAAGAGTGCTATGTCCTGTCCATTCTCACCTGAAAACGCACAATTCCGCACCAGAACATCCACTGTAAATGATGTAATAAATTGCCCCGTTTGTCCATTGGGAGCAGCAACACCGGTGAATAAAAATCCATCCAGTACAATATTCAACTGTGGATTGGTACCAAAAGGAACAGAGTGAACAAACAGCTTTGTAGAGTTATTTGCGAGCGTTCCATCCCCATCGTGGTCTCCATCGATACGCGTGATATTGGTTATTGGATTTCGCTGATTAGCAGCAGTCTCTGTACCATTGAATCCACCGAGAAAGGTGATGGATTGAACGGTAAAATAATAGTCGTAATTGAACGCGTTATTCCGCGGATGGTAAGTACCAGCAGCCACCCAAATTTGATCTCCTGAAACAGCTACTTCAATAGCATCTTCAATAGTTGTAAAGGCATTGTTCCAATTATTGCCATTTTCGTTCCCCGCGGCATCCCATTTCACATAGCGAACGGCTGCATTTGTGTTGAACCAACTAATCGCCAAAAGAACTCCCAAAATAACTCGCATACTTTCTGAATTTATAAACGAAAGTTCGATGGTTATAACAGCCCCAGCATCACCCAAAAGGGTGAACTTGCCTTTATATTCACAAACAACCTGGAACGAAATCAAAATAAAAGGGGGACTCAAGAAAGTCCCCCATTGTTTTTGGTGTATATAATGGGGATTAAGGTTCAAAGATCCTTACCCACCAAAAGCCATATTGAGCGATGCCTGCACCGAATCGTTGCTCAGCGTGCATTTCTTGTTGATACGCTGCAATTCGCAAACGAGTTCGTCGGTCATGCACTTACAAAAGTGTAGGCTAGAGTCGATAAAAAAAACTTGACAATAAAAAAGCCGACTGGCTAGAGTCGACTTTTTGTATCATCTATATATTTCAATATCAACCTTTTCCAAACTTCTCAATTACACTTTGAGTAACCCCTGTGCTTGAGAATCCACCATCGTGAAACAAGTTCTGCATGGTTACATAGCGCGTTAGGTCGGAGAACATCGCTATACAATAATTGGCACAAGCCAAAGCGTCTGCATTTCCGAGCGGACTCATCTGTTCAGAGAACGAAATGAACTCATCAAAACCTTTTACACCGCTGCCTGCAGTGGTAACTGTTGGAGATTGTGAAATGGTATTTACGCGCACTTTTTTAGCGATTCCATAGTGGTAACCAAAGCTACGGGTGATGCTTTCAAGCAATGATTTCGCATCTGCCATATCGTTGTAATCAGGGAAAATGCGCTGTGCAGCTATGTACGTTAAAGCTACTACCGAACCCCAGTCGTTGATAGCATCCTTCTGCATCGCTACATTGAGTGTTTTATGCAATGACATTGCACTCACATCCAAGGTTTGGTGGTACCAATCGTACTTCAGGTCTGTGTAATGGCGGTTTTTGCGCACATTGGGAGACATGCCAATTGAGTGCAAAACGAAGTCAATTTTGCCTCCGAAATGCTCCATGGCCTTGTCGAACAGGTTCTCCAAATCTTCAACGCTTGTAGCATCAGCTGGAATCACCGGCGCGTTTCCGCAGTCAGCGGCCAACTTGTTAATTTCGCCCATGCGCATGGCAATGGGTGCGTTGGTCAGTACTATTTGCGCTCCTTGAGCGTATGCTTCTTCAGCAACCTTCCAAGCGATTGACATTTCGTTGAGGGCACCGAAAATGATCCCTTTTTTTCCTTTGAGAAGTTGATTTGACACGAGCGTTCGGTTTTAAGGTAATGATTCGGGGGTAAAGCTAATAGATTTCATCTAAATGCAGCATTTTCAATTGTCACACTGCTTCTATTTCCTCCCAATATCGGGATGGAAACACCTTTCCAGGATTCATAATTAGCTGTTAATCAAATACTTGATTCAGTTTCCACATCAACTGCAATTCATATTCTGAGAATGCCGCATCCATGTAGTCTTTCTGCACATGGCCAATTCCGTGCTCTCCGCTGAGTGTTCCGCCCAAAGAAACAGTTAGATCGAACAGTTCCCGAATGGCGTGTTTCAAATCATGGTTCCATTCCTGTTCGTTTAATTCACCGCGCAGGATATTGATATGCAGGTTTCCGTCGCCGGCATGGCCATAGCAAACCGATTGAAATCCGTACTTTTTTCCCAATTCTTTCACCCCGGCTAGCAATTCAGGAAGGCGAAATCGTGGCACCACAGTATCTTCTTCTTTGTAGATACTCGATGACTTAACAGCTTCACCTACCCGTCTTCGGAGGAACCACAGTGCGTCTTTCTGTGCCTCACTATCGGCGAACATAATTTCACCGGCATGGTGTTGTTCAACCACTTCTGCGATACGCTCACAGTCAGACATAAGCATGTCTTCATGGTTTCCATCTACTTCAACAAGTAGATGGGCTTGGGTAGTGGAATCGAGTTCGATGGCTTGATTTCCCGTGAATCGCATGGCCAATTCTATGGCTTCGCGTTCCATAAACTCCAAAGCACTAGGCAGTATACCTGCCTTGAAAATAGAGGCCACAGCGGCACATGCATCCACCGGAGAGGAGAAAGGCACCAGCATGAGCATATTGCGTTTTGGCAGGGGAAGTAATTTTAGGGTTATACGCGTTATGACTCCCAAGGTACCCTCGCTACCCACAAACAGTTGAGTTAGGTTGTATCCTGTTGAGTTTTTCAGCGTATTCGCTCCCGTTTCCATTACCGTTCCATCTGGCAATACCACCTCGAGGTTTAGCACCCAATCTTTTGTAACGCCGTATTTCACTGCGCGAGGGCCACCAGAATTCAACGACACATTTCCTCCGATCCAACATGATCCGCGGCTAGCGGGATCAACCGCGTAAAATAGTTGGTGTTCCGCAACGGCATTCTGCAATTCTTGCACAATCACTGCGGGTTCAACAACCACCTGAAGATTGTCCGTATCGATTTTTAGGATGCGGTTGAAACGCTCCATCGACAAGCCAACTCCTCCGCAAACACTCAACGCCCCACCGCTTAGACCAGTTCGCGCTCCAAGCGGTGTTACAGGAATTCGATGATCGTTGCAGAAGCGCAAAATAGCTACCACTTCATCGGTTGTGCCCGGCTTCAAAACAATTTCCGGTGGAAAAGATAGGTCTTCCGTCTCATCATGTCCATACAGTTCGCGCGTGGCATCATCCAATAAACAATGCTTCTCACCTACTGTGGACAAAAAAAACCGATAATGTGAATCGTTGAGTTTTTGGTACATGAATGGAATATCTTTACTTCGCGGTGACTACTTTAAAGATTACCGTCAAAGATAAAACAAGTGTACATGAAGAATTTTTTGCTTTTCATAAGCTTTTCCGCAGCGTTATTCACAGTCGACGCGCAAAAGACACTGCCGCTTACCAATGAGTTAATTTGGTATTCCGGTGAGTTTTCAACGGAGTATGTAGGCGGCGTTCGATCCATGAATGACGGCGTGCACTACACCAGCCTAGAATACAGCGATGAGCGCGGGTCGGAAATCGTGAAATACGCCTATGCAACAGGCGAAAAAGTGGGGACAATCGCAACATCGGTTTCCATTTTTGGCGATGCAAAAAAGTCGATTGATGACTATGAATTCAGCGACGATGAAAAGCAGTTGCTCATCGCTTCAGAAACCGAATCCATTTACCGCCATAGTTCCAAGTCGTTCTATTTCATCTACTCCATTGAGAAAGACAAGGCTTTCCCACTTTCCGACGCTGGCAAGGGAAAGCAGCGTTTAGCAGCCTTTTCGCCTAATGGACAGCACGTGGCATTCGTGCGCGATAACAATATTTTCGTTGTCGATCTTACCTACCGTAAAGAAGTTAAGGCTACCAGCGATGGAGTGAACAACGTAATCATCAACGGTGCAACCGATTGGGTTTATGAGGAAGAATTCGGGTTTGATCGCGGGTTTGAGTGGTCGCCTGATGGAAAAGAAATCGCCTATTACAAGTTTGACGAGACCCACGTGAAAGAGTTTCAGATGGCCATGTATGGTGATTTGTATCCAGATCAATACACCTTTAAATACCCCAAGGCGGGTGAAGCGAATAGCAAGGTTGGAATCTACATCTACTCCTTGAAAAACGATGCTTCACGCTCTGTGAACCTCGGTACCAATGATGACATCTACATTCCTCGTATTAAATGGACAGGATTTGGAAATAAGTTGTGTATCATGCGCATGAACCGTCATCAAAATCACCTTGAGTTCTTGTTGACCCGTCAAGAGGATGATAGTCCATTCGAAGTCAACACCGACATGATTTATGATGAGAAGTCAGCCACGTATATCGACATCAATGACAACCTCATTTTTCTTTCCGATGGCAAGACATTTTTATGGAACTCAGAGCGTGATGGGTACAACCACATCTATCAGTTTGATGTTAACGGCAAGGTGGTAAAGCAAATAACCTCAGGGCCATGGGATGTGATTGATTTTTACGGTTACCATGAAGAATCCAAGACCTTGTATTACAGTTCATCGGCCGTATCAGCTTTAGAGGAGCACGTGTATGCTCATCCGATCAACAAGAAAGAAGGAAAACAATTGAGCACTCGGAAGGGGCGTAATTCAGCTGATTTCAGCACCACCTTTGAATATTACATCAACTACCAAAGTGATGCGAATACTCCTTATTACATCACCTTAAACAACAACAAGGGCAAGGAAATTCGCGTATTGAAAGACAATGCTAAGTTGCAGCGCACCCTTGAGAAGTATGGGCTTTCAAAAAAGGAGTTTTTCACCTTTACCAACCGTTCGGGTATCAGCCTCAACGGCTGGATGATCAAGCCTGCGAACTTCGATCCGACCAAAAAATACCCCGTGTATGTCAATATATACGGAGGTCCGGGTCATAACACTGTTGTTGATGGCTGGGGAGGGCGTGATTACTTGTGGCACCAGATGTTAGCGCAAAAAGGATACATTGTCGTGAGCTGCGATCCACAAGGAACCATGTACCGCGGTCGCGACTTCAAGCATGCTACCTATATGCAACTGGGCAAGTTAGAGACCGAAGACTTCATAGACTTGGCGAAGCACTTGCAGTCACAAACTTTTGTGGATGGAGCTCGAATAGGCATCCAAGGATGGAGTTATGGTGGTTATATGACCTCCCTTGCAATGACAAAGGGTGCAGATTACTTTAAAGCAGGAATTGCGGTGGCACCTGTTACCAACTGGAGGTATTACGACAGCATTTATACCGAGCGTTTCATGCGTACACCAAAAGAAAACGCAAGTGGGTACGATGACAACTCCCCTATCAACCATGTTGATTTACTGAAAGGAAAGTTCTTGCTCGTTCATGGTTCAGCAGATGACAACGTACATTATCAGAACTCAATGGAGATGATCAATGCCCTCGTAAAAGCCAACAAACAGTTTGATTTGTTCATCTATCCTGACAGGAACCACGGCATATATGGAGGCAACACGCGATTGCATCTTTTCAAC
>JBJOIB010000319.1:0-2978 GCA_046047375.1 Bacteroidota bacterium | reverse complement strand
GTAGAGGTGTTCGTGATACCTGCACTCACCTTGGATCTCGGGCCAGACATCACGGCGTGCAAAGAAACGGTGGTTACGCTCAGTTCGTGGTCGCCCCTGCCTGAAAGCGTCTCCTACCTCTGGTCTGATGGTTCAACCCTTCCTTCATTGGAGGTAACCGCAACCGACACTTATACAGTTTCCGTTGAAAATGAATGTGAAGTGGTTGTGGATCAAATCGAGGTCTATTTCGAACAATGCGGTTGTTTGGTGTATGTTCCCAATGCCTTCACACCTGATCAGGATGGGGTGAATGAGGTTTTCAAAGTGGAATCTTCCTGCACCTTTGACACCTACCAGCTTCAGATTTTCAATCGCTGGGGTGAGGTCGTCTTTTCGACTGGAAATCCCGATGATTTCTGGACGGGTAACGTCAGTGGAGGTGCTTATTATGCGCCCGATATGGCTTACGTCTGGTACCTAGAATACACCAGTACAACGTTGGAAGGTACCATATCTGAGAAACTGAGCGGACACGTAGTGGTGCTCCGATAAGTTGTTCTTTGCTGATATTTCAGTCGCTGCGCGGATGGCTTTTATCCACCAGGTGGGTGACATGGTCACCAGTTTGAGTGCCGTAAAGCCCAATATTTTGCTGTTGAGCTGTTGCAGTTGGAGTGATTTCTTGCCCAAAATTGGAGTGATTTCTTGCCCAAAATATAAAGTTATTACTTGACTTTTCTGTGAATTGGGTAAAGCCATGCCTTGACCGTCTTAGGGGTGAATAGGTCGTAAGTAATAGAATAACAGAGTAAATGATGTGTTTGAACTACAGTTCCCTGTAGTGGCTATCCTTGAGCTTCACCAAAGCTTTGCCGGTGGCATTGTGGAGAACTCCGTCCACGGTACGGGGTGAAAGATGAAACTGCTTTCCTAACAATGGCGCAACAAAACCTATGTGCACCAAAATAAAGAACGATAAAATAAAAGTAATTCATGGTTGTCAATGTTTCGTTTTTGACGGTCGATTTTGAATCAGGGAGGTGAACTTAAGTCTCGTGTAGAGGTACCTGAAATCAATATAACTATCATGCCTCGAACCTATTATGACTGGCTCAGGCTCGACTTGATTACATTCGAAAATTCCGTATTCTGATTTGGAATATTGGGAGTTTTTATTCTTTTGAAGGCTAAGTTGCTTTGAAATAGAGTTGAAAGCACAATATTGCTTAATGTTTGATTAAAGAATCGAAAATACATATATTTGTATTGTTAATAATACATTATGGCAAAGAAGACCCCGACTTTACTTCCAAGAATTCAGCACATATTGGAAGAACTTGGCGAGAATATTCGGCTGGCGCGTCTCCGACGAAAATTGAGTACCACGCAAGTAGCGGAGCGTGCCGGGATGGGGCGGACTACTCTTTTCAAGATAGAGCAAGGCCACCCTGGCGTTGGGATTGGTCAGTACTTGAATGTATTAAAAGTGCTCGGCCTAGAGAAAGATTTTTTACTTGTAGCCAAGGATGATGAATTGGGAAGAAAATTACAAGACGCAAACTTGTTAACCGGTAAGCGCGCACCTAAAAGAAATAAGCCGTCATGAGTAAAAAAAGCTCTCGAAGAGATTTATACGTTTATGCCGATTGGAAGGAAATAAACGGCCCAAGGCTCATGGGGGTGCTTCATTCTGAGTTGTTACGAGGCAAAGAGGTCTTTTCGTTTGAATATGAACAGGAATGGCTTAAGGAAGGATTTGCTCAGGTTTTAGATCCTGATTTGACCTTGTATTCCGGCTTACACTTTCTGAATGATGATAAAGCAAATTTTGGTGCTTTCATGGATTCTTCACCTGATCGATGGGGGCGAATGCTTATACGCAGACGGGAGGCAGCATTAGCCAGAAAGGAAGGAAGGGGAGAGTGCAATCTTTATGAAACAGATTATCTATTGGGAGTATATGACGGTAATCGAATGGGCGGACTCCGTTTCAAACTGGCTGCAGATGGACCATTTTTAAATAACAACAAAGAAATGGCTTCTCCGCCTTGGGCATCTATTCGGGAATTGGAACAAGCCAGTTTAAGGTTAGATGATGAAAATGTGGTGGATGATCCTGACTATCTTAAATGGTTAAATGTGTTAGTGGCTCCAGGTAGTTCTTTGGGTGGTGCACGACCTAAAGCAAGTATAGTGGATGAACAGGGACATCTATGGATTGCAAAATTCCCCAGTGGCAATGATCAATTTAATGTTGGTGCCTGGGAAATGGTAATATATGAGTTAGCAAAAGCTGCTAGAATACATATGGCAGAATGCAAGGCACAACAGTTTTCAAGTAAGCACCACACTTTTTTAACCAAACGCTTCGATCGCACACCGGATGGACAAAGAGTTCATTTCGCTTCGGCTATTACCATGCTAGGTTTTGTTGATGGCCAAGAAGGGGCAAGCTATCTAGATATTGTTGATTTTTTGACTACCTACGGAGGAAATGTGGAAGCTGATTTGGAAGAGCTTTGGCGAAGAATTGTTTTTAGCATCAGTGTATCGAATACCGATGATCATTTGCGCAATCATGGTTTTATTCTTCATGCTGAAGGTTGGGTACTGTCTCCAGCTTATGATATCAACCCTGTGGAGACAGGAGCAGGGCTTAGTTTGAACATTTCAAATAGCAATAACGCCTTGGATTTTGATTTGGCAATAGAGGTAGCTAAATTCTTTAGATTGGATACTACACGTGCTCACAAAATTATGGAAGAAGTTGCCAATGCGGTTAAACACTGGAGGGGTGTTGCAAAAAAATATGGTATTTCTAATGCCGAGTGTGAACTTAAATCCAAGGCCTTTCGGTTTTCTGAATAAAATGTGGCATCTGCGCAACAACGGCGCAACAAAACCTATGTACACCAAGATAAAAAACGATAACCAACCTATTGGTTAACAAGTCAATTGCCTATAAGTGAGTGGGTTGAGTTTTCTTTGTTTATCGA
>JBJOIB010000318.1:0-5257 GCA_046047375.1 Bacteroidota bacterium | reverse complement strand
ATTTGAGCAACTACGGAGAAGTCGGCAACAAACGTTTGTCCGTTCGCCTTCCACGACATGCTTGCTTCGCAAGGAGGGCAGTATGTTCCGCCACAGTCGATATAAACTTCATCTCCATTGATTTCACCGTCGGTGCAATCAACACCATCAGGACAAGGATCGCAGTCTTCACCACCGCAGTCTATACCTGTTTCATCGCCGTTCATCATCAAGTCGATGCACGTAGGGCATGGTTCACAGTCACCACCACAGTCGATTTCTTCTTCGTTTCCGTTCAGCAAGCCATCGCCGCACAATTCGCCGCAATCCACGCCGGTGTCACCACCGCAGTCGATACCCTCTTCACCCGGGTCTAGCTGACCGTTGAAGCTCGACAAGCACGGCTCACATTCTCCGCCGCAGTCAACCCACTGTTCGCCAAGTTCTGGCTCCCAAATAAAGTTCTCACACGGGTCACACAACGGGCAGTTCGCACCACCGCAGTCAATGAATTCTTCTCCATTGTTCAGGAGACCATCATAGCAATTGGGTGGAATTTTGTTATCGTCATTCAGGCATGAAGCCAAGAAAAAGGAGGCAAAAAAGACCGCGATAAATCCGATCAGTACGTGTTTCTCTTTCATCGTTTGCAAACTAAATCGAAGGTCGAAGATACAATTTCTTCAACGTACGTTAAAAAATAATCCATGCAATCATTGAAATCCGACCGAATCAGAAATCATAGATCATCAAAGGATAGTACTTCCAAAGTAACGAGATAGTTGCACCTTAACGTGGTCAAGGTGCACTTTTTCTTTTAGTAACTCATCCAATCTGCCGTCATCATTGGTGGTTGCAATCTCTTGTTCTAAGCGGTGAATCATGACCATCACATGGCGCAGTTTGAGTCGGTAGATGCAATCTTTCACGGCTTTTGCCAGGTTCATTTCTTCTGTTTCTGGGAAAATATTGTGTCGCAACGACCAGTTTTCGCTCAGCGTGTAGGGAAAAGATAGTAGTTCAGCAGAAAGTTGTGCTACTTCTTGGTCAGGGTGTTGGGAAAAGTGCTTATCGTCTGGCAGCACGTGTTCCAACAACATCCGGGCGTATTCTTGGGTGACCTTTCTAAGGGTTTCATCGTGCAACTCCATAGCCTCATCTTGCAACTCAAACAAAAGGTATTCTGAGACGGTAATGAGCTGCGGCTCCATTTCACCCGATTCGATGTTATGAAGTTCTACAGACACGGGGTAACTGCCGTAATTTAGCATCAAACGGATGAGATCTCGTTCCTGGGCCAACGCGCTCACTTCCAGTTGCTCTTCTCTGGAGGTCAAGGGCGGCGGCACTTCTAGAAGGGGCGGTGATTCAACATTTGCCCCTGATTCGCCTTTTGCCTGCTTGCGCAAATGCTTGTTGGTCTCAATCAAAAGCACTTGCTCATCCATTTTTAGAAGGGCGCTGCATTCTTGAATGTACACGCTGCGCTTGATGGCATCAGGTATGTGCGCTATGGATTCAACCACATCGGTAATCATGGCAGCGCGTTTCAGCGGATCGCCCGCGGCGTCTTTAGCAAGTATGCTTGTTTTAAAGGATATAAAATCCTGCGACGCCTGCTCAATGTACTGCTTTAACTCCTCCGAGCTTACTTTCTTGGCATACGAGTCGGGGTCGTCACCATCTGGAAAAAGAACAACTCGAACATTCAGTCCGGTCTTGAGAATGAGGTTGATTCCGCGAAAAGAAGCGCGTATACCAGCAGGGTCACCGTCGTACAATACCACAATATTTTGTGTGTATCGTTTGATCAGTCGAACCTGATCTTCTGTTAAGGCGGTTCCCGAAGAGGCAACAACGTTTTCAATGCCCGCTTGAACCATCGCAATCACGTCGGTGTAGCCTTCAACCAAATAACATCTATCTTCCTTGACCATGAGGTTTTTGGCGGAATAGATGCCGTATAGAACACGCGATTTGTTGTAAAGTAAGCTTTCCGGACTGTTAAAATACTTTGCGATTTTTTTGTCGGTGCGAAGTGTTCTCCCACCAAAGGCTATGACCCGTCCCGTTACATCCTGAATGGGAAACATCACGCGGCCGCGGAAAAAATCGAATTCTCCGTGCTCACCCTCTTTCACTAATCCTGCCGCTTTGAGCCACTTTTTATCGAAGCCCGCTGCGGTAGCTGCCTTCACCAATGCATCGCTGCGATCGGGCGAATAGCCCAATTGAAACCGGCGTATGATATCTTCTCGAAATCCACGCTCTTGAAAATACGATAATCCAATGGCCTGACCGTCTTCGTCATCCCACATGGATCGCTGAAAGAACTCGGCAGCAAATTGTGTTACAGCCAGCAATGATTCCTTCTCTGACCGCTCTTGCAGCACCTCCTCGTCGGGAGCTTCCTCTACAATTTCAATGTTGTACCGCTGAGCCAGTTGCTTGAGTGCTTCTGGATAAGACAGCTTTTCGTGCTCCATCAAAAAAGTGACTACGTTTCCAGCCTTGCCAGAACTGAAGCACTTAAATATCCCTTTGGATGGCACCACAAAAAAAGACGGTGTTCTTTCGTTCGTGAACGGACTTAGTCCACGGTACGCAGAACCCGACTTTTTCAATTGCACATAATCGCCCACCACATCTTCAATGACGGCAACGTGCATAATTTGATCTATGACCTCCCTTGGAATCATGGTTCCAAAGGTAAAACGAAGTATTGATTATTCGTTCCTGAAGGCTACCGGCATGGTGTAAATCACCCGAACGGGCTTGCCTTGCTGGCTTCCCGGGTGCATCAATGGCACGCTTGAAAAGGCTTTTAGTATGGCGGCATCCAAACGCTTGTGCAAGCTCCGCTCAATTTTTGCATCAACCAATCTGCCGAATTCATCGATGGTAAAGGTCACATATGAAGTGCCTGAAATAGTACCAGCCAGATCCCGTGGCATTTTCACATTTTCACTGATGAATTTCCGCAACTTAGCTTCTGAGCAAAACCGCTGTTGATCGCGATCAGTTACGTTTTCACAGTCGTGAAAGTAGGGGAGTATTTCTACCGCCCCGATGGGAAGTGTTTCGATGGGATCGTTTTCATCTCCGGTCCAATCAAGGGTGTAAAAGTCGTCAGGATTGAAGTCTGGTTCGAACGGCTCGATTGGATCCGTAACAATAATGGGGTCTACAGCGGTGTTTACGATTTTGGGAGCGATTTCCGGTATGGGTTTCGAAATACGCTCACGGGGCTCCTGTTTGATTTTGACCGTTGGAATCTCCTCTACAATCAGCATGTCTGAAGCAGCATAAGAAACACGCCGCTTCGCATATGAAGTTGTAGTAATGGAAAAAGCAATAAGCACCAAAGCCAATGTAGCTACGAGCCCTAATTGGAAGAAGGCGCCTCTGCGCTTTTCAAGGTCGGCTTGTTTTGATTTTCTAGATGACATAAGTGTACGTATTTAGTGGGTTATTTTTCAATAACTCACCCGTACACTTCGGATTGTATTTGGTTCATCTAGAGTTCAAAATAAATCACAGTTCTACCTCAAGGTGCCAGCAATTTGAAACCTTTCCCGTGAACATTGATGATTTCTACACGGGTGTCGTCTTTGAGGTGTTTCCTCAATTTTGCGATGTATACATCCATACTCCGCCCGTTGAAATAGTTGTCATCTCCCCAAATGGCGTTCAATGCGTAGTTTCGCTCCAATAAGCCGTTTTTGTTTTTGCACAACAAAAAAAGCAGCTCGTTTTCTTTGGTTGTTAGTTTATCTTCTACTCCGTTTCGCAACAGTCGCTGCTTATTGTAGTCGAAGCGATATTCGCCAATTTCGTAATCAGTTACCTCTTCTCCCTCTACCGGCAGAGCTGCTGATCTGCGCAAAATGGCATTGATGCGTACCATCAGTTCTTCCATGCTGAATGGTTTTGTCATGTAGTCGTCAGCGCCAGCCTTAAAACCGGTTAAGGTGTCTTCCTTCATGCTTTTTGCGGTCAGGAAAAGGATGGGAATGTGACGGTCTTGTTCCCGAATTTCAGCGGCAACGGTGAAACCATCCTTGTTCGGCATCATGACATCCAAAATGATGAAGTCGAAGTTTTCGCGACGAAACAGCTTCAATCCTTCCACGCCATCCACCGCTAAAGTTGTGTCAAACCCTTTTGCTTTCAGGTATTCTGTTAACAATGTACCCAGGTTTGGGTCGTCTTCACAGAGCAGAATTTTAGTTGTTTTCTTCATATCTAGCAGGTATATAAACGTAAAACGTACTTCCTTTTTTTAGTTCACTTTCCACACGAATCGAGCCATTGTGTTTTTCGAGCACATTTTTTACATAGCTCAATCCAAGTCCGAATCCCTTTACATTGTGAATATTCCCGGTTGGAACTCGGTATAGTTTGTCAAAGATTTTTTGCTGGTTTTCTTTACTTATGCCGATTCCGTTGTCCTTGAATGTCAACTCAACCCCATTTGCAAAGTTCTTGCTTCCAATCACCAAAACGGGTTCATCTAGAGAATATTTGATAGCGTTATCGATGAGGTTGTAGACGAGGTTGGTAAGGTGAACCGTATCCCCCTGCACCAAGGGGTCAGAAGCTTCTAACTCAATTCGGATGCTGCCGCCCCTCTTTTTGACTTGTATGGCGATGTTCTTGATCACTCCTTTGACCACGTCGTGCAAGTTGATGGAGTCGATGCTCAATTTCATATCACCACGGTCTAACAGTGCTGATCGCAATACATTTTCAACCAAGATCCCCAGTCGCTTGTTTTCTTCGTTGATCATCGAAATGAAAGTGCGCATTTGCTGCTCGCTTCCGCGCATGTCGGGATCGTTAAGTGCTTCACATGCCAGTGAGATGGTTGAAATGGGCGTTTTCAACTCATGCGTCATGTTGTTGATGAAATCGTTTTTGATCTCGCCCAGTTTCTTTTGCCGGTAAATGGTAGTAATGGTGTAGAAAAACGCTGCGAAAATGGCAATGATTAAAACCGCGGAAATGGAAAGCATTAGCCACATGGTTTGCAACAAGTAGCTGCGCTGATGTGGGAAAAACACTTTTAAGTGGTAGGTTTCACGAATGGCATCTCCCGGAAAAAGCTCGACACTGTATCCGGCGGTTTGAAACTCCTCCCTGTATGGCTCAGCATCATCTTCCAGAATTTCAGGCTGGTCGTAGCGGTTGAACACTCCAAAAAAGTATCGCGCAGAAATTCCATGGCTATAAAGACCCCGCTTAATAAGTGAATCCAGGAACTCGGGTTGAATTTCTC
>JBJOIB010000317.1:0-4116 GCA_046047375.1 Bacteroidota bacterium | reverse complement strand
CATGTTGATGATGGATCAGACGTACTATCAGAATCAGTGGCGTATTTTTCACCATGTGGAGCGCAACGGCAATTTGTACACCACCCACGGGTTGGGTCCAGTGAGTATGTATTTCGATATTGGCAGGGGCGATTACTACAGTCATTTGGTATCGATGAGTTCCAAAGAAGCCGCTCTTTCGAAAGCCGTTGCAGGCACTGATTTGCCACAGGTGTATGCTTGCGGCGATATGAATACCACCCTTTTGAAGACCTATGGAGGCAAAACGGTGATGTTGCAGTTCGACACCCATACGGGCAGGCCGTATTCACGCATCAACACCTTGTGTGGTACGGGGGCGGTGCACCAGGGGTATCCGTCTCGGTTGTATCTTGATCATGGCCCTACATGGGATTGGCATCGATGGGCGGATGAAGCTACCTACAACGAATACCGCGAGCGCTACCAGCATCCATTTTGGAAGTCGATGGGGAATGAGGCGCGGGCAAAGAGCATTGGCCATGGTGGTATGGACTTCATTATGATGTGGAGGTTGATTCATTGTTTAAACGAGGGCATTCCGCTCGATTTGAACGTCTATGACGGTGTTTTGTGGAGTGCGGTAACCCCACTTTCAGAGTTGAGCGTAGCGCAGGACAGCGCACGGGTGGATATTCCGGATTTTACCGGATCGACCTGGCAGACCAAGAGAAAACACGAGGTTTTTAGAAATCTTTAAAGGATTAAAAGTTACGTCTCAAGGACTGCGTCTTACGAAAGTTAACAAGTTCACCACCTTTTGTTTGACAACTAAAAATCACCGCACAAAAAAACCGAAGCTAAAAGCTTCGGTTTTTTTTATATCGTTTGCGTAAGAACGCTTGGTTGAATGAATAAATTACCCCACCAACTCGGCCATTTTTTTGCCGATTTGAGCAGGAGAATCCACAACGTGGATACCACATTCGCGCATGATTTTCTTTTTCGCAGCAGCTGACTCTTCTTCGCCAGACACGATAGCACCGGCATGACCCATGGTGCGACCTTTTGGAGCTGTTTCACCGGCAATGAATCCAACAACAGGCTTGGTACCATTTTCTTTGATCCAGCGAGCGGCCTTTACTTCGAGGTCACCACCGATTTCTCCGATCATGATGATGCCGTCGGTTTCAGGATCTGCCATAAGCAGTTTTACGGCTTCAAGGGTAGTAGTTCCAATGATGGGATCTCCGCCGATTCCGATGGCGGTTGACTGGCCTAAACCGGCTTTGGTGATTTGATCAACCGCTTCGTAGGTCAATGTTCCAGACTTAGAAACGATTCCGATGCGACCTGGCTTGAAGATAAAGCCCGGCATGATGCCGACCTTAGCTTCTCCTGCCGTGATGATTCCCGGACAGTTTGGACCGATCAGGGTACAATCCAGCTTATCAATGTGCGCCTTTACACGTACCATGTCTGCAACTGGAATTCCTTCCGTAATGGTCACAATCACCTTGATCCCGGCATCAGCGGCTTCCAAAATAGCATCGGCAGCAAAAGCGGGTGGAACGAAGATGATAGATACATCGGCACCTGTAGTTTTCACCGCATCATCTACAGTGTTGAACACCGGTTTTCCGAGGTGCTGTTGTCCTCCTTTACCCGGAGTTACCCCACCAACGACGTTGGTTCCGTATTCGATCATTTGTCCAGCGTGAAAGGTACCTTCACTTCCGGTAAATCCTTGAACGATGATTTTTGAGTTCTTATTTACTAGTACGCTCATTGTGCAGTGAAATTTCGACTGCGAAAATAGGAGTTACTGCGGCGAATAAAAAGCGATCAGCCTGCAAATTTCAATTTGCGTCCAAATAAACCTTTCCCGACCGCGAATTGGAGCCGTTAGACAGGTGGAAAATATACATTCCCGAAGGCAGGGCCAATTCATGAGCGGGCTGCGCCAGGGATTCAAACACCCGTTTTCCGGATAAATCGAACAACGTAAGCCATTCGCCTGTGCAATTATGTGTGTACAGTGTAGATCCTGATGTATGAACCAAAACAGGGGTTTCGTATACAGAAGAAACCGACACTACACCATTGGCTGCCAACAATATAGCTTGCGCCATTTCCTCCGGTGTGCTTCCCGCAGGGTCGTAGGTTACAGACTTATCTGGATGAACTACCACATAGAGGGGATATCCGTAAAAAATACCGAATCCGCTTCCGAGGGTATACGGAGCCATGGCTGAACCTGAGCCTCCTTGGGAACCAATCATCGGCCGAGTGAGGCCTGATAATTCCGCATACGTCGCGAGCTCGCTATTGGAGTCAACATACGACAAATAAAGGAGGTCGACGTTTTGTGAAGATGCCGTATCGAGAGAATATTCGAGCAAGAGCGATACTTCATTGAACCAAGGCGACCCGATGTAAAACATGCCCAAGATGACCGATTTCCCTTGATCGAGGTAATCAGCGTAAAGGTTATGTTGTGTTCCATCGATATCAGTAACGGTGAAGTTAGGAGCTGTTTGCGCCCAAGACACCACTGCCAATAACACCCCCCCCAGAAGTGAACCTACGTTCTTCATTTTCGGATAGTTGCTATAAGGGATACAAAGATACGTGGTTTAGCCCTACCGGGGGAGGGTATTATGTACAAAAAGCTCGTAGTTGCCTGTAAACCGAAAGAGAAAGCACAATTGAGATAAGCCACATTTTGTACCTTCGCATCATGTTTTTTCACGCAGACGACGCTACTATTTGTGCTTTATCAACCGGAAGCGGATTGGGGGCCATTGGTGTAATTCGGGTATCGGGACCGGATGCTATTCGGGTGGTCAATGGTTTTTTCAGCAAAGAATTGCTGGATGCTAAAAGCCACACTGCCCATTACGGAAGTATTCGGTACGAAGGGCGGATTCTCGATGAAGTGGTAGTGGTGGTGTTTCGCGGTCCAAATTCGTTTACGGGCGAGGATGTTGTTGAGATCAATTGCCATGGATCGCGCTTTGTGATTGCCGAACTGTTGCGATTATTGGTAACCGAAGGGTGCAGGATGGCTCAGCAAGGGGAGTTCACCTTTAGAGCTTTCATGAATGGCAAGATGGATTTGAGTCAGGCAGAGGCCGTGGCCGATCTGATTGCGAGTGAGAGCGCAGCGGAGCATCAGTTAGCCATGCACCAGCTGCGCGGTGGATTTTCGAGAGAGATAGAAGGACTGCGGGAACGCTTGATACATTTCGCCTCACTGATAGAACTCGAGTTGGATTTTGCAGAGGAAGATGTAGAGTTTGCTGACCGAAGTAAGTTGACTGATCTGCTCTTTGAAATAGAAAGCATGTTGAAGCGGCTCATTGATAGTTTTCGGGCCGGAAACGCCATTAAGAACGGAATTCCAGTAGCGATTATAGGAAAGCCAAATGCGGGGAAATCGACCTTGTTAAATGCACTTTTGAACGAAGAAAGGGCCATTGTAAGCGATATTCCCGGCACCACGCGAGACACTATTGAGGACGAGATAGTTATAGAGGGAGTTCGATTTCGTTTTATCGACACTGCGGGTATACGTGAAACAGAAGATAGCATAGAGCGCATTGGCGTTGAGCGCAGCATGAAAGCGTTGCGGGAGGCGACGTTGGTGGTGTATATGTACGATGCTCGCACCACCCCAGCTGATTTATTGCAAGAGATGCAAACAGTAGAATCGCAGGTAGATCTTTCAAGGCAGCAGGCGCTTTTTGTTGCCAACAAATGCGATTTAGCTACATCGCCACTGGAGCATCACGGCCGACGGGTGCTTGAGATGAGCGCTCTGACGCGCGATGGATTGCAGCGCTTGCAAGACACCTTGTTTGCTTTAAGTGAGGTGAGTCAATTCAGCACCGATGCATCATTGGTCACCAACATCCGTCACCACCAAGCATTGAGTGCCGCGTACACTGCTTTGCAAGACGTTCTAAGCGGACTAGAACAAGGCATCAGTGGTGATTTTTTAGCCATCGACATTCGCAAATCGCTGCATCACCTTGGGGAAATCACAGGTGCCATTACCACCGACGATTTGTTGGGGAATATTTTCGGGAAGTTTTGTATTGGAAAGTAACGCCTATCATCGGTAAACAAAGAAAATTCAACCCACTCACTTATAGG
>JBJOIB010000316.1:0-7796 GCA_046047375.1 Bacteroidota bacterium | reverse complement strand
AAATGATGAATTTCTCGATTTTCATCATGTTATGAGCTGATTATTCTCCGCTCTTTATATTCTAATATTAAACAATCGAGGTTCCGATTTTTGGGTAAGCTGAAAAGCAAAGCAGCAATTGTAATGTTGCGGATAAGTAGTGTGTAACTCACTTATAATGTGGTGACTAAATGTCAATATTAACCTGTAGCAGCCGTTTGGAAATTAACTGAAATCACTGTACCGTTGCGGATAAGTGTGTTGTACAACACTGATTATCAGCGCTCTTCGCCAAAAACTTCTTTGATAGTATCCAACACCCCAAAAACCCCCGCAACACTCTCCCCCGTCACCAACTGCATCCGATACTCCTTAAAATGAGCCAACCCCTTGAAATAATTCGCATAATGCCTGCGCATCTCCACCAAACCTAAATGCTCACCCTTCCACTTTACTGCCATGTCTAAATGATCCCGGGCCGCCTCCACTCGATCCGATATCGTAGGTGGTGACTTGTGCTCACCCGTCTTCATATAATGCTTGATTTCCTCAAACACCCACGGATAACCTATGCTTGCCCTTCCTATCATTATTCCGTCAACTCCATACCTGTTCCGATATTCCACCGCCCGCTCCGGCCCATCTATGTCTCCATTGCCGAAAACCGGTATGTGCATCCGCGGATTGTTCTTCACTTCCGCTATCAAGGTCCAATCTGCCTCCCCCTTGTACATCTGCTTCCGTGTCCGACCATGAATGGATATCCCCTTGATCCCAACATCCTGCAAACGCTCAGCAACCTCAACTATATACTTGGTGTCATCATCCCAGCCTAACCGAGTCTTTACAGTTACTGGCAACTGGGTCGAATTTACGATCTCTCGTGTCATGGAAACCATTTTCGGAATGTCCTGCAAAATCCCAGCTCCTGCTCCCTTACATGCAACTTTCTTTACCGGACATCCATAGTTGATATCTATGATATCAGGCCCAGCTGCCGCTGTAATCTCGGTAGCCTGTCGCATGGACTCTATCTCACTACCGAATATCTGAATACCAATCGGACGCTCATACTCGAATATATCGAGCTTCTGAAGACTCTTAGCTGCATCTCTGATCAAGCCCTCACTGCTGATAAATTCTGTATACATCAAATCAGCACCGTGCTTCTTGCATAAAGCGCGAAAAGGCGGATCACTCACATCTTCCATCGGTGCCAACAACAAGGGAAAATCTCCTATCTCGATTTCGCCAATCTTTACCATGCCAAGAATCTTATTTTCACTACAAATTTACGACTTTTGAGTCCGTATGATTCGATCTTCACTTCAAACCATGCACCCTCTGCTGCAGCTTGTCTTTTTCGCCTGCATCACGGTTATGCTCATCGCAATCTCTGCTGGTCTCGCCCTCGCAATACTGTCGAGCTTGCAAACGATTGACGCCTCCTCCATTGAAGCTATCAATACTCCTCCATATACCGAGGCTAAAATCGCAGCCCTGAGATTGCTTAACGCTGCCAATCAATTGATTGGATTTCTCGGAGCTTCTCTTTTATTCGGCCTTTTGACTGGATTTGATAACGTCAAAAAGTTCTTTCTCCGATTTCCAGCTCCAACCATAGCCCTCGTTCCTATTCTGATGCTTTTTTCTCTGCCCCTCATCCAGGCTGCCTATGAAATTAACACCGCATTGATACCTGAAGGATCACTAATTGAATCGTTGTTTAAACCCACAGAACAAAAGCTAGCGGATATGACTGAAGCTATGCTCCAAATGGATTCCATTGGTGAACTGATTTTGATGCTGGTCATCGTCGCTGTATTGCCTGGTATTGCCGAAGAATTTATTTTCCGCGGTGTTGTTCAGTCCCTTTTGGTTAGATGGTTTAAAAATATCCACGTCGCTATATGGTGCACCGGATTGCTATTCAGCGCTATCCACTTTCAGTTTTATGGCTTTATTCCACGCATGTTATTGGGGGTCTATTTCGGCTACCTGTTGGTACATACCAAAAGTATATGGACACCCATTCTGGCCCATTTCCTGAACAACGCGTCGGCTGTTTTAGGCACTTATATCGCAGGTGGACTGCACCAAGGCGAGGATCAACTTCAGCAGCTTTCTACCAATCCGATTACACTGTTGGTAGCTGCTGTGGCTTTCTCTCTCCTTTTTTGGATCGTCATTCAACGATCTCAATGGCATTTGTCTAAACAGATTTATTTCCCAGAATCTAAGTAAACTCTCGCCCAAGCCAAGTCATCCGGTGAGGTGATCTTTATATTCTCTCTATTGCCCTCAACGAGGGCGATGGAAAAGCCCGCAGACTCCATTACAGAGGCATCATCTGTAAATTGAGCCGAATACTCTTGTTGGTAAGCCTTAACAATCAGGTCATACCTGAACACTTGTGGTGTCTGAACCAATCTGTAGAGTGTTCTGTCAACAGCAAAATTCGAATCCTCGGTAAGTTGTCGAATGCTATCGGTTAGATGAATCACCGGTATGGCCGCGCCAAATTCTTCCGCAGCCAAATACACATCCGACAAGGTTTTATCAGAAACGAACGGACGAACAGCATCATGTATGCCCACCAAACCAGGCCTGCAAAGTTTGAGGCCCGACTTAACTGAATCAAACCTCTCTTTCCCCCCTAACGCAACAGTCACTTCCTCCTGGTGATCTTCACACAATCGCTCAAAATATTCAAGTCGGTCAGATGGAATAACCACCACAATGTGCATATCAGGATCAAACGATTTAAACCTGCGTATGGTGTGTATAATTAGCGGCACGCCATTCAATTCAATGAATTGCTTAGGCAGTTCACTGCCCATGCGCTTACCACTTCCACCAGCAACTATAACTACTTGTTTCACCCTTTTTTTCTAAAAAAAAGGCCACCGTTTGGTGGCCTTTGGTTTTTTATTTTGCCGCAGCAAGACGTCTGTTGACCTCATCCCAGTTTACAACATTAAAAAATGCTGCGATATAATCCGGTCTGCGGTTTTGATAGTTGAGGTAGTAAGCATGTTCCCACACATCAAGACCCAAAATAGGAGTACCACCGCACCCTACACCCGGCATTAGCGGGTTGTCTTGATTCGCCGAAGAACAAACCTCCAACTTACCATCTTTAACACATAGCCAAGCCCATCCTGATCCAAATCGAGTAGCTGCAGCTTTCGAAAACTGTTCTTTAAAAGCATCAAAAGAACCAAAAGAAGCATCGATAGCAGCCGCTACCGCACCCGTAGGCACACCTCCACCGTTCGGTTTCATTACTGTCCAAAACAGGTTGTGGTTGTAAAAACCGCCACCATTATTGCGAACAGCCGCATTGTCTCCAACGTTCTGACAAATCTCTTCGATTGTCTTACCCTCGAAGTCAGTGCCAACAATCGCTGCGTTCAAATTATTTGTGTATGCCGCATGGTGTTTCGAATGGTGAATCTCCATGGTTCGCGCATCAATATGTGGTTCCAACGCATCATAAGCGTATGGAAGGTTTGGTAACTCAAAAGCCATTGTATAATTATTTATTGTTTCCAAAATTACAATTTCGTTTCTCCCGAATTTGTTCGCTCCGCATTAAAATTACTTCAACTCTTTGAATTGCCCTCCCGGTAAAACCAATTTTCCATTTACCACACGATAAGCATCATAGTTCCTCGCAACTTCCAATGCTCGGTCGAATAAAATGTCATCTTCAAGGATCGCCCGGTAGTAGGATTCTTCGTTGAATAAATTTTTTGCGATCAAGGCCTGAAGCCGAATGCGAATCACTTCTTTTGAGTTCGCAATACCCGCAGCATCCTTTAAAATGCCTTCCTTTTCTGCCGCTTTATACAATCCCTCTAGCATGGCATCCGTAACCTTAAACCGGGCCAGATAGTCATTTACATCAGCGAATTGCTCCAGCTCCTTGCGGTTTTTAGAGGTGTAATCGAATGCGTATGTTCGCATTACACCGCTGTAGCTCAAGTCAGACAAGTAATAGCTACCCCCCGCCGTGTCTAACGGTACTGAAACATCAGGCGTAATGCCCCCTCCTCCATACACATAACGTCCGGCTGGGGTAACGTAACGCAACGAATCACCAAAGACAATGCTATCTGGGTGAAGTAGCTCGCCATTCTCAAATCGCTCATCCAACTCATGTTCATAGTCAACCCCCTCACCATAAGGTCGCTGTATGGACCTGCCCGTTGGGGTGTAATAGCGCGCAATGGTCAACCGCAAAGCCGAATTATCCGGTAAGGCGATTTCATCCTGAACTAAACCTTTACCGAACGACCGTCTCCCTACCGTGATAGAGCGATCGTGGTCTTGTAGGGCTCCGGCCAATATCTCACTTGCCGAAGCCGATCCTTGGTTAATGAGCACGATCACATCCATATCACTGAAACTACCGTTGATCCGCGAGTAATAATCTTTGCGCGGCGAACTCTTACCTTCCGTATAAACAATCAACTCCCCTTCTTTCAAAAACTCTTCTACCATCGGTATTGCTGAGTTGAGGTAACCACCCCCGTTCCCCCGAAGGTCTAAAATGATACTCTTTGCTCCTTGATTTTTCAATTTAGACATCCCGGCCATAAACTCCTCATAGCTGTTCTTCGCAAACCGCGTCAATTTCAAATAGCCAACCTCATCTTCAACCATAATAGCAGCTACAACACTATAAATCGGAATTTTTTCCCGCACTATAGTGAACTCTTCCACACCACGACCTTCAAAACGTTGAATTCCCAACACCACTGAAGTGCCTTTCTCACCTTTCAGCAGCGTCATTA
Organism: Bacteroidota bacterium; assembly: GCA_046047375.1. Lineage (GTDB taxonomy): Bacteria > Bacteroidota > Bacteroidia > Flavobacteriales_D > Sanyastnellaceae > RI-182. The sequence continues at coordinate 3,018 of JBJOIB010000316.1, read as the reverse complement.
CTTTTTCATTGGTCAGGCCAACACCAGCAATATTTTCACCATCAACCGTAATGATCTGGTCTCCCGGTTGAATTCCTGCCGCTTCTGAAGGTCCACCTTCTATCGGTGAAACTACCATCAAGGTGTCGTTCTGAATCATAAATTCCACTCCGATTCCTTCAAAATTTCCTTCCAAAGGCTCTTGAACGGCCGCTAACTCTGCGGCACTGATGTAATACGAATGCGGATCTAAACCCTCAAGAATGGCATTGATAGCTTTTTCGATCAATGTGCTTTTCTCAACGGAATCAACATACATCTCATCGATTTTATTGATGATGTTGACGAGCTTATTGGGATTATCGTCGTCTGAAGAGCGATTGATCAAGATGGTATCACCTGCGAACAAGGAGCCTATATAGACACCCACAAGCAAAACAATGGCATAGAACAATGGCTGGAAAGGCGATCCGGACTTCCTTGGTTCGGTTTCTTCTGTCATAAAATTGCGGTTACGGTTGTTCTATTTGGGTAAGACTAATACCGGCCTGTTCCAAGAAAGCCAATCCACTGTCATCCTTATATCTCACCTGAAAAACAACGCGTTTAATTCCTGTTTGTAATATCAACTTTGAGCATTCTCTGCAAGGAGAAAGTGTAATGTACAACGTGGAGCCCTCTGCACTGTTATTCGATCTGGCAACTTTTGTTATAGCATTTGCTTCCGCATGCAATACATACCAATGTGTATCACCCAGTTCGTTTTCACAGCAATTATCAAAACCCGAAGGGGTTCCGTTATACCCATCTGAAATGATCATCCCATTCTTAACGATCAAAGCTCCAACTTTTTTTCGTTCACAATGCGATAGTTTCCCCCATTCTTCGGCCATTTTCAAATACGCACGATCATATCGTTCTTGTTTGGTCGAATCTGAATATTTCATAGTTTTCGAATGCAATGTGCCAAATTTAGCTGAATCATCCTTGTTCTCACCGTCGATAAATGTAATTTGGCAAATCTTTACAAGTTCTATGTTGCGGCACTTCCTAATTTTTAGCCTTCTTACTGCTTCCCTTTGCTCACTGGCACAAGAACTTTCATTTGATGTATTGACAAAGAGAGAAGGACTTCCTTCGTGTTCTATACTAGATATCACGGAAGATAAAGAAGGATTTATGTGGGTAGCCACCGAAGGGCAGGGCTTGCTTTCTTTTGATGGCGTCCGCTTTGAACCGCACCCTTTGGCTACTGCCGATTCTGTTTTCGCCGTTGAAGAAAAAGGCGACTCACTTTTGTACCTGACCCGCGAAGGACTTGCTGTTTGCCATGATGATGAAATATCTATGCTCATTGAGCTCAAAAACACACCGTGCACTCAATTCGCGGTGCATGAAAACAAGCTTTTTCTCATCCGAAATGATGGTGCCCTTGTGCAACGATCTGGGGATTCCTTAATAACACTGAATGACGATGATTTGCATAGCGGATTTGTTTTGAGCGAAGGTGAATTGTTTGTGCTGTCGGATAAAGGAATTGCAATATGCGATGGAAAAAGCAATTGGATGTCATTGCCAGATCATGACGCGCCATATTCTGCGATAGCTAAGGATAAGATGCTATATGTTGCCGGATCAGATGCCGTTTATCTTTTCGAAAACAATCAATTCACCGAACTCCCCTTTACCCGCGATAAACACATTAAAACCATTGGAATAGACGTTCTGGGTAGGTTGTGGATGGCGACGCGGAACAGCCTGATGTATGAGGATGCAAACGGACTTGTTGAAATAGGCCCTAAAAACGGGTTGCCTTCGGGAAACATCAGTACCATTTACACTGATCGTTCAGGCGCCCTTTGGTTCGGAACAGCTGCTTCTGGAATGTTCGCTTTACGCGACATGTCTGTAGAACAATTTACAAGAACCCATGGATTTCCTGAAAGTCGTGTAACAGCAATTGCTATTCAAGGAGATTCAGCAGGTTGGATAGGCACTTCTGACGGCCAGATCTTCTCTATAAAACGAAAAAAATCGCTGACACCTGAGCTCATTGCCAATGTCGGAACAGAAATCATTGATATCCATTTGTGCAACTCACAGGTTGTTTTCTCAACGAACAATGCAGTGTATCGGTGGCAGAACAACTCCATTCAAAAAACATCGGATCTCGGAGGTAAGCTAAGCGGATGTCCGCAATCCATCATTTTAAACAATGGCATTGAATTCCCCGGCCGGAAACTATCGTTTTCAGATTTGGCTTGCGATCACCTAACGGATGTTATTTCTACTGACACGCTGGTGTTTCTCACCAGTTCCTGCGGTCTCTTTCGCATTCCATTAAATCAAGGAAAACCTGATCTGCCGGAAGAAATGACCACCTTCTACCCCATAGAAGGGAGTGACTTGTACGAGTTTACCTGCGCCTATGTGAGCAAATCAGGCACTTACTGGTTCGGAACCCGTCATGATGGACTGCTTCGCTACAATGGATTTAACTTAGAAGTCGTTGCGCGAAAATCATTACCTGACCCATCGGTTACCGGAATCTGCGAATCAACGGATGGCAATATATGGATATCAACTCCTTCGGGATTGTGCCAGGTAGAACTGAATGAAACTGGCGATTTGGTCATGAATATTCGTTCCTTCAGTACAACTGATGAGATTGTTCCTGGCACGTTGAACGCTATCCATAACCGTCTAGTTTATGGGACTCCTGTTGGACTTAGAGGATTCAATCCGAGTGGCATATTTCCAGACACCTATCCTCTTCACGTCATTTTAAGTGATGTACTCGTCAATTTCGAACCGTTGCGCGAGCCTCAACTGGCACATGATCAAAACAACCTTTCGTTTCACTTTTTTGCCATTGACATTGCCGACCCCTATAGCGTTGAATACCAGTGCAGGTTGAGTGGCTTGGAAAGCGAATATAGAACGGTGACTTCACCAGTCATATACTCAGACCTCGTGCCTGGTGATTACGTATTTGAAATCCGTGCGAAAAACCACTCGGGCATTTGGTCGGTCGAACCA
>JBJOIB010000315.1:0-3646 GCA_046047375.1 Bacteroidota bacterium | reverse complement strand
AAGTGGAAAAGAAAGCCGTTGCTTTGATCGTTGATGGCGGATTTGCGGTTTGTACCGGAGCGTTGGTAAACAACACCGCGCAGGATGGCACCCCGTACTTTTTGACTGCGAACCACTGTTTGGGCGGACAGAACAACTGGGTTTTTTACTTCAATCATGAATCTTCCACCTGCAGCGGATCTTCAGGTCCGGTGAATCAGAATGTGAGCGGATCGCAGTTGTTGGCCAACAATGCAAATAGTGATTTTGCCTTGTTACTATTAAGCGAAACACCGCCTGCATCGTTCGACGTGCAATATGCCGGTTGGGATAACAGCGATAACACCAACGTAACTGCCGCTGTGGGTATCCACCACCCTTCGGGAGACGTGAAAAAGATTTGTTTTGAGAACAACGCTCCTTACCACACTTCACAGTTTGGTGCTCAGGTTTGGTACATCAACCAATGGGAAGAAGGAGTAACAGAAGGAGGGTCTTCGGGTTCGCCACTGTTCAATCAAAACCACCACATCATCGGACAACTTTACGGAGGATATGCGGCTTGCAATGGTACCGTTAACAACGGTGATGCCGATTGGTATGGGCGATTTGGAGTTAGTTGGGATGGTTCATCGTCGTCTACACGTTTAAGAGATTGGCTTGATCCTTTGAACACAGGTCAGGAAATTCTGGACGGATGGCCCATCGGTTCAACAGCTTATAGCAATGATGCGAGCATGGGAGGCGTAACCGGTATTCCGAATGTTGTGTGTGGTAGCTCAGGAACACCTATCGTGACCATTTTGAACCAAGGAACAGAGCCGTTGACCTCCGGAATTATTTCGTACTCCTTGAATGGGGGAACCGCTCAAACCCAGAATTGGAGCGGCAACTTAGCGCAATACGCATCTACGCAGGTGACCCTTCCGTTGTTGTATTTCACCAACGGAACAAACACCTTGAGCGTTACGTTCTTGAATCCTAACGGCGTTACCGATGAAAATGCGGCCAACAATGCCACATCCGTTTCGTTTACGGCCATTACCGGAGTTACGTATGAACTTGGTTTTGAATTGGTACTGGATGATTACGGTACAGAGGTAACATGGGAAGTAACAGATGAAGTAGGAACCCTGTTATACGCAGGAGGTCCTTATCAGGATGGAGTGGATGGGACCACAGTTTCATCTGAATGGTGTTTACCAGAGGGCTGCTACACCTTTACCATTTATGATGATTTCGGCGACGGTATTTGCTGTGACTGGGGTAACGGTGGTTATACACTCATCAACCAAATTGGAGAAACCTTTGCCACTGGCGGAGAATATGGTGAGAGCGAATCAGTGGAGTTTTGTCCGCAAGAGCTTTCAGTAGAAAATCTATCTGTTTCGAAATTGACCTTGTACCCGAACCCTACCGAAGACCAACTGTGGCTTTCATGGGAGGGTGATGTGCGCATGGTCTACATATACGATGTGCGAGGTGCGATGCTTGCGGAAGTTCCTGTGAACGGAAAATCAACGCAGTTGAACACATCGGCATTGCCTGCAGGGTATTACTTCTTGCAAGCGGTGGATGCAGCGGGCAGTAGAACCCAACGCACCTTTGTAAAGCAATAAGATTGGTTAACATACCTGTTCATAAAAGGCGGACGAGTTCCGCCTTTTCTTTTTTGGGTATGCGGCAGATGCGATAATTTCGAGCCGCCATGGAACAGATGATTGTTTGGTGGGAATCAACTTCCCTCACGTATAGGATTATTGGCGGAACCACTCTTTTGATGGGGTTGATACAGGTTATATATGATTTGTATCTCACCATCAGTGTTGCCTTATACAAGCATCAGACGACTCCTACAACCACAGTTGGGGTGAGCGTTGTAATTTGCGCTAAGAATGAAGAACGCAGATTGCGTGAATTGATTCCGGTGCTCATGGAGCAGGACCATCCGAATTTTGAGCTCATCATTGTAGATGATTCGAGTTGGGATGATTCGCTCACAACTTTGAAAACCTATCAATTGACCTACCCCAATTTGCATGTGATTCATTTAAATGAAGACATTCAGCGCATGACAGGTAAAAAATTCGCATTGACGATGGGCATCAAAGGGGCAAAGCACGATGTGTTGCTGCTCACAGATGCCGATTGTGAGCCTGCAAGTTCGTCGTGGATTCGCCTTATGACTGCGCCATTTGCGGATGAAAAAGTAGGGGTTGTATTGGGGGTTTCGCCTTACCACACATCTCCCAACATGCTCTCCCGGTTGATTTCGTATGAAGCTTTGTACGTAGCCATCAGCTATTTGAGCATGGCATTGCGCGGATTCCCTTACATGGGAGTAGGTAGAAATTTGGCTTACCGCAAATCGCTTTTCATGCATAACAGTGGATTTCGGTCGCACCTTTCGCTGATGTCAGGGGATGATGACCTCTTCATCAAAGAAGTAGCCACCAAAAGCAACACGGTGGTAGTGCTTTCTCCTGAATCTCAAACGTTTTCTGCACCGAAAAAGACCTTTGGCGAATGGGTTCGTCAGAAGAAGAGACACCTCACCACCGCACCTTTTTACAGAACGGGCACCAAGATCGCACTCGGTCTGTGGCCTCTCTCCTTTCTACTTATGTGGCTGTTTGCCATCCTTTGGATGGTTATGCACAGCGCATTTTTAATAGCGGGTATCATCGTTTTAACCAGGTATATCGTTCATTTCTTTACTTTTAGGGGGTCATTGAAAAAAATCGGACAGGAGAACATGGCCTTTTGGGGACTCTTACTAGAAAATGTAATGTGGATGATTACCCCGGTAATATGGATTTCAAACCAACTGTCGAAACCGAGAACATGGAACTGAGTCAACATCTTTCAGACAAAGCCAGACATGATTATGAACTGGTTCAACGTGCCATGAAGCGCGACGAACGCGCCTTTGCCGAACTGATGGACCGGTATCGCGAGTCGATATACTTCATGTTGCTTAAAATGGTCAACAACAAAGACGACGCTGAGGATTTAACCATAGAAGCTTTTGGCAAGGCCTTTAAGCGACTGGGACAGTATACTCCGCAGTTCGCCTTTTCTACATGGCTTTTCAAGATAGCATCGAACAACGCCATTGATTTTATTCGCAAAAAGCGCATCAAAGCACTATCGCTCGACGGTGGCTTTCGAAACGAAGACGGCGAAACCATGGAAATTAGTGTTTCTGACGATACACCGGATCCAATTGAGACCCTTGAACGTCAGGAACGTGTGAATAGAATGCGAGAAGTTGTAACCCGACTGAAACCTCGCTATCGCCAGCTTATAGAATTGCGCTATTTCGAGGAATTGAGTTACGAAGAAATAGCTGAAGAGCTTGATCTACCGCTTGGAACCGTGAAAGCACAGTTGTTTCGCGCTCGCGACTTTTTGTATCAAATCATGAAAAACACGCGTGACTCCATCTGATCAGGAAGGAGTGCAGCTCATTGAGCAGTACTTTCCAACACTAAGCGCCCAACAACGCGAGCAATTCCTCCAACTCGGCGATTTATACCGCGACTGGAATTCGAAAATCAATGTCATTTCGCGGAAAGACATGGATGAATTCTACCTGCACCATGTTCTTCACTCATTGGGTATTGCCCGTGTGATGCCGTTTGCGGATGGCAGTAAAATTTTGGAC
>JBJOIB010000314.1:0-7048 GCA_046047375.1 Bacteroidota bacterium | reverse complement strand
TTTCCAGCGCAGACAAACCTTTCTGGAACCACCACTACAATGATTTCCCCGTTAGCTTGAGAGAAAATTACGTTACAGGAGGAACCATTGGTCAGTATGCCGACAAAAATGGCGTTTGGCTTTCGGCATTTCAACCTATTCTCAATTCAAATGGAAACGTAGTTGGCGTGTTGCAAGTAGACGAGCAGTTTGACGAGTTCATAATGGAAGCTCGATCTTCAATTCTTGAAAACACCTTGTATTCCTTGCTCTTTGTGGTGCCAATTTCCGCCCTGTTGTATTTTTTCCTTCAAACATTCAGAAAACTTAGAGAACGCCTAGATCGTGAAAAAGAAGAAATAGATCGACTTAGAACAGAATTATTCGCCAACATTAGCCATGATCTTCGCACTCCTTTAGCATCTATCCAAGGTTACCTGGAGACCATTCTGATGAAAAAGGATTCTATTGAACCTGAACGTCGTGATCGCTATCTTTCCATTTCCCTCTCCAATACTGAGCGCCTGCGCAAACTCGTGGATGAGCTGTTTGAATTATCTAAACTTCAGTCAAAAGAATACAAGCTCAACAAAGAGCCCTTTTTATTGAGTGAATTAGCCAAGGATGTTATCAATGAATACCGTTTGGAAGCATCTCAAAAAGGCATCTCCCTTCGTGAAGATATCCCCCAAGATCTTCCTATGATTTCTGCAGATCTTGGAATGATTGATCGTGTACTGAATAATCTACTATCCAATGCCTTGAAGTTCACACCTTCAGGTGGAACAATTTCGCTACGAGTTTGGCAATCAGGAAGTGAACTATGCATTTCTCTTGAAGATACGGGAGTTGGCATAAGTGCTGAGGATTTACCCAAAATCTGGGATCGCTTTCATACCAAACCCGCCGGAGAAACGGTAGGAACCGGCTTGGGTTTAGCTATTGTCAAGCGCATTTTTGAACTTCACAACGCCCCTCACCGAGTTGATTCTGTGCCAGGGCAAGGAACACGCTTTGTTTTCTGTTTACCTGTTCATTGAACTTTCGTAAACCTTTGCAAACTCCCACCAATTTCTACTAATTTGGCGCTCACACAAGCAACCAAGGAAAATGAGCACAGTTAAGTCGGATTTAGAAATAGCCCAGGCCACATCGATGAACCATATCCGCGAAATCGCGGCTAAGTTGAATATTCAGGAAGATGACCTCGAAATGTATGGGAAATACAAAGCCAAACTCCCATTGCATCTGATTGATGAAGCCAAAGTGGCAGCCTCGAACCTCATTTTGGTTTCCGCTATCACTCCCACCCCTGCAGGAGAAGGAAAAACAACTACCTCAATTGGTCTTAATGAAGGCTTGAACCGAATTGGAAAAAAGGCAGTTGTTGTCTTGAGAGAACCTTCCTTGGGGCCAGTATTCGGTATCAAAGGCGGTGCTGCCGGCGGCGGTTACTCTCAGGTGGTACCAATGGAAGACATCAACCTGCATTTTACAGGAGACTTCTCAGCCATCGAAAAAGCAAACAATTTGCTGTCAGCCCTCATTGATAATAACCTCCAAAGCACAACCAATAATTTAGGCCTCGACCCTAGAAGGATATACTGGAAAAGGGTCATGGATATGAATGACCGTTCGCTCCGACAAATCGTTATCGGGCTTGGTGGTCGGGAGAATGGAACGCCCCGTGAAGATGGCTTTAATATTACGCCTGCATCAGAAGTAATGGCTATTTTATGCATGTCCAAAGACCGATAATATCTAAAAAAACGACTCGGAAACATATTCGTCGGATATACCTACGATAAAAAGCCCATCTACGCGCGCGACCTGAAAGCCGAAGGAGCCATGGCCTTGCTCTTAAAAGACGCCATCCTCCCAAATCTTGTGCAAACACTGGAACACAATCCTGCCATTCTCCATGGTGGCCCTTTTGCGAATATCGCACAAGGTACCAATACCATCATTGCCACTAAAATGGGCATGTCATTAGCCGACTATGTTGTTACTGAGGCTGGCTTTGGTGCCGATCTTGGCGCAGAAAAGTTCCTGAACATTAAATGCGGTTATGCAGGGATCAAACCAAAAGCGGTTGTCCTGGTAGCTACCTTACGCGCACTTCGTCATCACGGAGGTGCTAAAAAAGAAGAATACAACACCCCTTCCATTGAACGTGTACAGCGCGGCGCAGAAAACCTCATGAAGCACATAGAAAACGTGCAATCTTTTGGCCTTCAGCCAGTTGTAGCCATAAATCAGTTTATTTCTGATTCAGATGAAGAGATGAACTTTGTGAAAGAAATATGCGCTTCTGTTGGTGTACAAGCCGTTGTTTCGAAGGGTTGGGCACATGGTGGTGCAGGCACGGAAGATCTCGCACGCGCAGTGGTTGATGCTGTTGAAAGTGGTAAATCAGCGTTTAAGCCACTCTACGATTGGAACGCTCCCGTGAAAGAAAAAATCGAAACCATCGCCAAAACCATTTACGGTGCCGATGGGGTTGATTACGATAAAAAAGCTCTATCTGATCTGAAAGTAATCGCTGAATTAGGCCTGGATAAACTGCCTGTTTGCATGGCAAAAACCCAAAAATCTTTCTCAGACAATGAATCGTTGATTGGTAGACCTACTGGTTTCCGAATCACTGTTCGTGAATTTGAAATGGCCGCCGGTGCCGGTTTCATCATCCCAATTCTCGGAAAAATGATGCGCATGCCTGGATTACCAGCCGTGCCTGCTTCGGAGGGAATGGATATTGACAATGAAGGAAGAATCAGCGGTCTGTCGTGATCGGACACCTCACATATGAAGGATTAAAACACCAAGAAGATCGTGTTTCAATAGTGAAAGATGAACTTCTGGTTGAACAACCCCTTCAAATTTGCATCAACAACGAACCATGGACCATCACCATGCAAACACCCGGTGATGAAGAATCACTGGTGGTAGGTCTGCTTTATTCGGAAGATATACTGAAAGACCCTCGGTGCATTCAAGATTTCACGAGTCATTCCAATCAGGATGGTGTTATTCAACAGGTGAATGTGGTCGTGAGTACTGAACATCTGCGCAACGGTTATATGAATAGCCGGCAACTCTTGTCTGTTTCCTCATGCGGAATATGCGGACGCACATCCTTCGTTGGAAAAGAAGGGCAAATGGAGCGCTCGCAACATCTATCGCCTGCTATGGTGAATAGCAATTTTAGGTTGTTGGCTCAACATCAAAGCCTTTTTGCAGCTACGGGCGGCTGCCACGGCGCCTCGGCTCATGACCGAAACGGAGATTTGCTCGCATATGCAGAAGATATTGGCAGACACAATGCTGTAGACAAGGTCATCGGCAAGCTTCTAACGCTCGGCAACATGCGCGATGCAGCTTGCTTGTGTGTAAGCGGCCGTGTGAGTTATGAAATTGTTGCCAAATGCTTCACTGCTGGTATACCACACCTTGCGTCAGTTTCAGCGCCCTCTTCCCTAGCCGTTGACTTTTGCAAAGAGCTTGGGATTTCCCTTTATGCCTTCTGCAGAGAAGAACGATTAACCATTTATGCATAAATTACCTTTATGAAAAGGCAAATTCAGCTTCTTCCCCCTGATAAGCTAACAGGACTTCGTATGCAAGCTCCTTCTAGTAAGGCGGCTGGCCTGACTGGGGTGAATATTGCTCTACAGCATTTATCGCGCGAAATGGGGTTCTTCAAAGGACTGAAGCTCATGACACGCGTCAACCAAAAAGGTGGAATTGATTGTCCTGGTTGTGCTTGGCCAGACCCTGAACATCGTTCCAAGCTTTTTGAATACTGCGAAAACGGGGCAAAAGCCATTGCTGAAGAGGCTACCAAACACAGAGCCGATGCGGGATTTTTCGCGAAACATTCTGTGGAGGAGTTGAGCACATGGAGTGATTTTGAATTGGGTAAATCGGGTAGATTATCGGAACCTATGTTTCTGGGTGAAAACGACACCCACTACCAACCCATCTCATGGGATGATGCGTACTCAAAAATCGCTGCCAAACTTAAGAGCATTCAGCCCGATGAAGCTGTTTTTTATACCAGTGGTCGTACCTCAAACGAGGCAGCTTTCCTCTATCAACTGATGATAAGGGCTTATGGCACCAACAACCTGCCTGACTGCTCCAATATGTGCCATGAGTCAAGTGGGGTTGGTCTGATAGAAACCACAGGAATCGGAAAAGGATCTGTGACCCTAGAAGATCTACATGAGGCCGAAGTCATTCTGGTCATGGGGCAAAACCCGGGCACGAACCATCCTCGCATGCTCAGTGCTCTTAGCAAATGCAAAGCGAATGGTGGAACGATCGTGCAGATTAATCCTCTTCCTGAAGTCGGAACTAATCGGTTTGTCGATCCTCAAAGCCCCATGGCCATTTTAACCGGTGGCTCCAAACTCGCTGATCATTTTTTACAAGTGCGTATCAACGGTGATATAGCTTTACTGAAGCTCCTGATGCTCGGCTTGTTGGAGGAAGAAAGGTCAAATCCAGGACACGTGCTTGATCGGGAGTTCATCCTGCAACACACCCTTAACTTCGAAGATTTTCGAACCTCCCTTTTGGCCACGGATGTTCATAAGGCACTCGCAGATTGTGGATTGACACACTCTGAAATTCAGCCCGTCATCCGCCTCTTGGCGCAAAAGAAGAAAATCATTATTTGCTGGGCGATGGGGATTACCCAACATCGCAACGGTGTTGAAAATGTTCGCGAGATTGTAAACCTTCTGCTTATGAAGGGTAGCATTGGAAAACCAGGCGCTGGAACGTGTCCGGTGCGAGGACATAGCAACGTACAAGGAGATCGAACCATGGGGATTTATGAGAAACCGTCTGCCGCATTCTTGAAAAGACTAGATGATCGGTATGGATTCTCAACCCCGAAAAATCATGGATATGATACAGTCGAAGCCATTGAGGCCATGGATCAAAACAAGGTGAAGCTATTTTTTGCCATGGGTGGGAATTTTATTAGCGCCACCCCCGATAGCGAATTCACCGCTTTGGCTATGCAAAAGTGCGACCTTACTGTACAAGTAAGCACCAAACTGAATCGTTCGCACATCATAATAGGGAAAGAAGCTATCATTCTTCCGTGTTTGGGGAGAACCGATTTGGATACGACAAATGCTGGGGTTCAATTTGTTTCGGTAGAGAATTCGATGGGGATTGTGCACAAGAGCAAAGGAACCGAAACGCCTCCTTCCAAGGCACTCAAAAGCGAACCTAGAATTGTTTGCGAGCTCTCAGAACGATTATTTGACAAGCCTTCCATGAAGTGGAGTGATTGGAAAGAGAATTATGATTTGGTAAGAGAAGAAATCGAACAGGTGATCCCAGGATTCGATGACTACAACAGACGAGTTCGCCAACCACTTGGTTTCTATCTGCCCAACGGGGCTCGTGAACGTAAGTTCAACAATGAACAAGGGAAAGCGCTTTTTACTGTGAATGACCTACCTCAGGTTGATCCTGAAGAGGCGTCGTTCGTCATGATGACCATCCGAAGCCACGATCAATACAATACCACTATCTACGGTCTTGATGATCGTTATAGAGGCATATTGAATGAACGGAGAATCGTGATGATGAACAAAGACGATATACAAGAACTAGGGCTCAAAGAAAAAGAGTTGGTTGATCTGGAAAGTGTTTATCAAGGTATAACCCGGAAAGCTCATCGTTTCCACGTTATCCCCTACTCGATTCCTCGTCGATGTATTGCCACCTATTTCCCTGAATGCAACGCCCTGGTACCACTCAAGAATACAGCTAATAGAAGCAATACTCCGGCCAGCAAATTCGTCGAAGTTAATATCATTCGCAGATAATCTTTTCTGAACATATCCCATCTTAGAATCTTTCTATTGGATGTTAGATCCCAATGAAAGTTTGTGAAAGAAAAAAGGGGGTGATTCGTATGAATCACCCCCTTCCAATTATCAAAACTCTACTTATTCAGCTACACAGATGTTGCCGTAGTAAGTCAAGAACAACATCAAGTCGTTGATTCCAACTACTCCGTCAAAATCGATGTCACCAGGACAAGAAGATACCAATTCGAATTCGCAGCTTCCATTGTCAAACTGCGCTGCTGCGTCGTAGTTGACAGCAGAAGGATAGGTACATCCTGCACATGAGGTGATTTCACATGAACCGTCGTCCGAAGTAGCATTCGGGTTGTAGTTACATGCCCAGCTATATGTACAACCAGCTGTTTCAAGCTCGTCACAAATTCCGTTGCCGTTAGCATCGTTCAAGCAGTTGCCTTCACAATCCATGTACTGCATTGCATAGGTACAAGATGAGTCATCACAACTAGCAGTTGCATCGTAGTTACAAGCTGTTGGATCTGTACAACCTGAAGTTGATGAACCACCGCAGTTGCCACACTCATCAAACTGCAAACATGAACCATTGTCGATGGTAGCACCTGCGTCATAGTTACAAGCTGTTGGATCTGTACAACCGTAGCAAGAAGTCAAATCACATGAACCATCATCGCATGATGCAGATGGGTCATAGTTACAAGCTGCTGGGTTGGTACATCCTGAAGTAGCATTACCACCGCAGTTACCGCACTCATCCAATTGCAAACAAGAACCGTCATTGATGGTCGCTGTAGCATCATAGTTACAAGCGGTTGGATCAGTACATCCTGCGCATGAAGTGTATTCGCATGAATCGTCATCACACGCAGCGTTTGAGTCGTAGTTACATGCTGTAGCGTCTGTACAACCTGAAACACCTGTTCCACCACAAACACCACATTCGTCATTTGTAGTACATGAGCCATCGTCAGAAGTAGCCAATGGATTGTAGTTACAAGCGCTTGGGTCTGTACATCCTGCACAAGAACCATATTCACATGAACCATCGTTGATAGTTGCAGTAGCATCGTAGTTACATGCAGTTGGGTCAGTACATCCGGCACATGAAGTGAATTCACATGAGTTGTCGTCGCATGATGCAGTGGCATCGTAGTTACAAGCGTTTGGATCAGTACATCCTGCTGTTGCAGAACCACCACAGTTACCACACTCGTCTAGTT
>JBJOIB010000313.1:0-3461 GCA_046047375.1 Bacteroidota bacterium | reverse complement strand
GCACGTACGTATAATTCCCTTCGTTCATGGTTAGTGGATCGAACTGGCTGGATACGGGATCACCCTGATTATCAAGCCAATACCCGCCAATTTCCGGAGTACCTGAAAGGGCACCTATCATTTCAAACGGCCATCCTGAGGGACAGACGGTAATGGTGTTATCAATTCCGGGATCGGGAAGTTGATTCTCGATGACGTAGAGTGTACTTACGGCTGCTGGACAGATAGCGACAGTGTTGACATGGTACGAAAAAATACCAGTTACGTCTATCGCGGGGTCGTACCATCCAGACACTGGATTTCCGGCTGCATCCTCCCAAAAGCCTCCTGAATCAGGCGTTCCAGCCATAACAGTGATGAGTTGGAACGGAGAATAATTCTCACAAATTAGGTATGTGGTAGAAAGTCCAGGATTTGCGTTTTGCACGGCATCGATAAGAACGCCCCCGGTCACGGTGCAGGATCCATCTGTAACTTCATAGGTATAGAATCCATCCACTGCATTGTTTGAATTCAAGTTTGCGGCAATAGGATTACCATTCGGTGCATACCACTGCCCACCGGGTGTTTCACTCGTTATCAGTGATGAAAGACTAACCGTTCCTGTGTTGGTGCAAATTACAGACTCCACAGGTTGTCCTGCGCTTATGGTAGATGTATTGATGGAAAACCATTGAGTATCATTGTCGAAACCATTGGTAAACTGCACAAAATACACACCTGGGCAAAGACCGGAGACAAAAGACGATCCGGAAGCATTGTTATCAACAAGAAGAATATTCCCCTGATTATCATACCATTCATAGAGAACACTTCCAGTGATGGTTGTAGTTACCGTTGCATTTCCATCGCAAGAAATGCAGTCAGTGCTAATTGAAGTTACGATATTGCCAAAACCAAGCAAAGGCCACGAAGCGCAAAGCGACACGACCGACAGTTTAAACAAGAGGCCAATCCAAACGCGAAAAAGGTTGGTTATGGTCATCAATAGCAGTTGAAGGGTTTAGCAAAGGTACGAGAAAAAGGCCGGAAAGTTACTTCCAGCCTTTTCTTACACAAAAAATAGCATGTTTTGGTTAAGGTGTGACAGACAGGTCACCGCTGTAAAACTTTTGATCGCCGTTCTTTTGGTAAACGATTGCGACCCAATTGAAGTGGGAACCGACTTCTGCAACCGTTCCATTCGGAAGGCGTCCGTCCCAAGGTTTTTTCGCGCTTGTAGTTCTGAAGATTTGTTCTTTACCGTCAAAAATCAACAATTCGAACATCATACGTCCTTCGGTAAGGCCTGACGGCATGAACACATCATAGCTTCCATCGCCATTAGGTGAGATAGACTCTGGGGCGATGAGGGCATAATCTTCGTTGATATTGATTGCTTTCACCTTTTTATCGGTGCACCCGAATTCGTTGCTTACATTGAGTTCAACGATATTCACTCCATTTTTAGTGAAGGTATAAACCGGGTTGATTTCGCCATTTGCGTCACCTTCAGCAATGGTCCACTCACACTGATCAGCTTTCTGTGATTGGTTGTTTAATTTAACCACTGGCTTTTTGCCTTCGAGCGTAACAAACTCCCAAGTAAAGTCGGCGTCTGGACTAGGGTTTACCACAATCATATTATCGATCGTAGTAGTTCTGATGAGACCATCCGATGGAGATGTTACAGACAAAGTAATGTCGTAAACACCTGGTTTAGTATAGGTATGTTCTGGATTTGGCTTATTAGAGAAGTTTCCATCACCAAAGTTCCAAAGGTAGCTCGCTTTATCAACTTGCAGAGCGATGCTAAAAGACACTGATGTACCAGCGCATGCTTCACGCGCGTCTACAGCGATAGGAATAGCCGGGTGACCTCCCATGGCAGGGATTTCAGCGACAGGACCCATTGTATTTTCACTATTCGGATTAACCGTTTCGGTTACAGATTCAACGTTATTAGAAACAATAGGATTTGCATTGCCACGAACTGAGTTGGCATTATGATTAGCAGCGGTTAAGGATTGATTCTGGAAAGGAGTTTGTGACACAGCAGATACTGAGTTCCCAGCATTTCGTGCTTCAGATGCGCTCCATTCTTTAGCTTCGATAGTTTTCATGCGAATGGCAGCGAAGCTATCCTTGTTAATTACGAATTCAGAGATAGAAGCTTTGTGCGCTGACGCGGCATTGTCAGAAGACATATAGTACCAAGCGGCACCACCGGTCAGTACGACAACAGTCATAGCCGCTGCGATCCATGAAGATCGGTTTACCCCACCCCCCAATCTGGCATTCAAACTGTTCCAACTCTCGGGGTTGTAAGGCATTTGGTGATTTTCCATTGCCTTGACAAGCCCTTTTTCAAATCCTGTCAATTTGTTACTCATCGCGATCTTTCGAATCGTTTAGTAATATGCGTTTCAAGTTTCTCTTAGCCTTAGCGAAATTGGATTTCGACGTCCCTGCGTTGATTCCCAGTTTCTCAGCTATTTCGTTGTGTGTTAGATTTTCAAAAACATACAAGTTGAATATCGTTCTGTAGGCCGGCGTTAGCTTTTGCATTGCTGCAATAATTTCTTCCGGTGAGAAGTCATATTCTTCTTCGTCGCTTTCTTCGTCTTCCACATCAGTGAACTCCTCCACTGATTGATTTTCACCGAGAAGCAGAAAATCACTTTTCTTTTTTCTGTGAAAATCGATGGCTGTGTTTACGATAATTCTTCTCACCCAGCCCTCAAAAGAGCCTTCGAAGTTATACTTATCGATGTTCCCGAATACTTTGATGAAACCATCCTGGAGGATATCCTGAGCTTGGTCGGCATCGCGGGTATAGCGCAAACACACAGACATCATCGTCCCATACAAACTTCGGTAAATCTCTTGCTGAGCCTTTCTGCTTCCCGCAGAACACGCTTTAATCAGCTCGTTTAGTTTACCATCAGACATGTACTGAACGTTCATTAGACGGAGACAAAATAAAATGGTTGCCTCTTCGTTTGACTGCTATTTACGATTTTTTTTTCATCCGACGATAAATGCTCGACGGTTGAAACCATTGGGGCGACAAATATGCAATCTTTTTAGTTGAAAATCAGCTTACTTCTGATCGGAGGAGTGTTGTTTGAAGGAACGAATCGATTTCGTTTTTATTCACGAAATCAGCCACGCTTTCGAATATCATCGCGCTTTGTTTGTCTTCTTCCCTCAGAGAGCTACTGAGCATGAAGATTTTGGTATCTCGATGTTGGGGAAGGAAACCTTTTTCAAATTCTTCAATGAAATCAAATCCGTTCTTGACGGGCATATTGAGGTCAACGTAAATAACATCGGGGAATGCGTTTGCTTGAACGAGGATATTCATTGCATCATCCACGCTTTCGGCTTCGTAGACTTCAATCGCGGCATCAGCCAATTTGATAAACTCGCGCATGATAAAATTACAGCTCGGGTTGTCATCGATTAACAACACCGATTTC
>JBJOIB010000312.1:0-6772 GCA_046047375.1 Bacteroidota bacterium | reverse complement strand
CAGCGCCTCTTTGCTTGTACCTGTGAGTTGGATAAGGGCAGGAAGCGCGTTATAAGACGGACTGTAGGCTGCGGTAAGGGAATAGGTATTCCCGTTTTTGACGCAATACGCTCCGAAAGGTAATTTGCAGCCACCTTCCATGCGACGCAGGGCTTCACGTTCAACTTCGATCACATCAGCCACTGCGGCATTGTGCAATTGATGCACTTCATTGAACGCAGGGTGGTTGGTTTTCATTTGAATGGCCAGAGCTCCTTGTGCGGGAGCGGGCACGAAGTGTTCAGGGTCGAGGTCTACAACCGTGAATTCCGATAGATCTAGATTCAACCGCGTAACCCCGGCTTTTGCCAAAAGTATAGCGTCGTAATGGCCTTCACGCAGTTTATTGATGCGGGTTGGTACATTGCCTCGTAAATCTGTAGACGTGCAGGTAGGCAGATGTGCGAGCAACAATGCTTTCCTGCGCGCTGAAGACGATCCAACCACCGAGCCTTCTTTCAGTTTGAAGGGGTGCTTAGGATCCACTGCTTCAGATCTGATGATCAGGATATCGTTCACGAAAGAACGCTGAGGAACAGCAGCAATGGCCAATCCATCAGGCATAGTGGTTTCAAGATCTTTATAGGAGTGGATGGCCAAATCAATTTCATCGCGGAGCAAGGCCTCTTCGATTTCCTTCGTAAAAAAGCCCTTTCCTTCCATCTTATCAAACCCAATGTCTTGAATCTGATCTCCCTTTGTTTTGATGATGACAATTTGAGCGGTGAGACCCAGTTCAACCAAGCGATCATTGACGTAGCGGGCTTGCCATAAAGCCAAGTCGCTGCCGCGGGTACCTATGCGGAGAGGCGATTTCAATTCTTTACACTTTTTTCGAGAATCACTTGTTTAGCGAGTTTCATGGGTACACTAATGTACTTTTTTTCCATGTATCCTAAAACGCGTTCCAGTACCTCGCGTGACGCTTCATCGAGTTGGTCGATTTCCCGCGCAAACACCTCTCCCATCGCTGTTTCGCGAATGGCGCGAATGGCTTCCGGAATGTGCCTCATTGCTAATTCAATTTCACGTTCGCGTACCAATTCCTGAAACTCGCGAACAGCGTCGTCTACAATCACCTTACAGGCATGAATTTCACCGGCCCGAACTTCGAGGTTTTTGTTGGCGCGTTCTTGCAGCACCTCCATGCCTACATAATGCACATCTGCCATGCGCAACACGGAATCCTCGACATCGCTTGGAATCGCCATATCGATAATATGCAAACGTTGATCAGCCACTTCGCGCACCATGTCGTAAGTGACTACCGGAACATTAGATCCGGTGCATGTAACAATGGCTTTAAATCGCAGAGCGGGTATGTTATCAAGGGTGCACGCCGTCCATCCGCCGGTTGAGGCGACTGATTCAGCCCTGCTCAGCGTACGGTTAGCCACCACCACTGATTTGAAGCCGGCTTTCGCTAAAAAGCGTGCAAAATTCGTATTTGTTTGTCCGGCACCAACGAGCAAGATAGGCTCATTTTTCGCGATACCGTATTGCTTGAATGCATGCCAGGCAAGCGAAACCACCGACACTGGCTTGGTTGCAATGGCGGTTTCGTGGTAAACTTTTTTAGACGTTTCAACTACTTTTCGGGCAACGATGCGCAGAAAGTCGCCAGACAAACCATATTCCCGCGCTTCGTCGAAGGCTTTTCTCACTTGGGTAATGATTTCCCGTTCGCCAATCACCATAGAGTCGAGAGAAGCTCCCACTTCAAGGAGGTGGCGAAAAGCATCCTGTCCGCGATAGGCGACCATGCCATTGAGTAGCATAGCCTTGTCTGGACCTGTTATACCCAGAATATCCAAGAGTTGGTTCTGACGTCCCTTGCAAAAATATGTTGGAAGAGAGAAGATAAACTCCACACGGTTGCACGTGCTTAGGTAAGCAACTTCATCGAGACCCAAACGGGTTTTGATCTCGTTGAGTGTCTGCCGACGAGACGCATCATCCAGGTGCAACTTACCGATGAGAGTAAGCGGCACTTGTTTATGTGTAATGGCGAGTATTTGCAGGTTCTCCACGCGACTATCCGAAATTTACCCTGCAAAGATCGGAGTTGATTCAACGCGGAATGTCATGTGATTGTCACAACCTGACAAATGTCAAAAGTTACCGTTGCAAGGCTGACCAAACTCAGACAATAGAGAGAGGAGATCGCCAACGGTTACTTCCATATCGCCGGTGATATCCGCATCGCATTCCCCAATGCAACCAAGATCAGAAAGCAGAATAAGCACATCTGCCACATCTACGTTACCGGAGGTGTTTAAGTCGGCTTGGCATGGCGGATAGAGTTGAATAGACGCGCAAACGTCTGAATACACCACGGTTTCAGGCAAACCTGTTTCGGGTGAAAAGTAGATTGTGCCATCCGGATTTAGTCGGCGTAGCTGCGTGGCGAAACAAAATTCGGTGTTATCATTCGATGTGAACTGCGCAATGAGCACACGTCCGTTGGCATCGGGGGAGTTTACCGGGTCGAATCCAAATGTTGTATAGTAGACCCCGGCGCCGAAGGGATCATTGATGGTGAGTCCGCCACCTGCTTCAAAAGGAGCGAAAGCTGAGGGGTCGGGGAGTATATATAGGAGGGGGACATTGTCATTGGTTTCTGCGCCTATGGTGAGCCATGAATCGTACGCCAGTTCAGGAAAAGCAGCAACACTTGCCGCAGAAAAACTAAGCGGGGTTGGCCCACCAGCAGGGTGTTGGTAAAAGCCTGAGTTGTTAGCTATGGTGAGTGGTGTGCCTTGCATACCAAACACTATTTGAACTTCCCAGTTGGTTTCTGGCACTAGGTACACACGGAAGGTTCGTGCCCCTGGTACTTGCTGGTCAATGATGTCTTGCGATGAAGCCGGAATCATGACTTCTTCTACTACCGTTGATAATTCTGGCAGTGCTACTTGTGCATGCAGGCAAGTTGCAACCAGCAGGGAAAAGAGGGTAGAGGTTGTTTTCATGGTTAAACGATTAAAGTGCAATAAGTTACTAATCAACAAAGAAAAAGCCGCGTTGTTGCGCGGCTTTTTCAAATCTATACTTTGGGTCATTCTTTTATTCTCACCCACTGCACATTTGGCAATCGGCACCGTTCTCGATTGAGCAAGCGAGGGCGGCGGCTTCTTGTTCTTCTTGAGACATGGCTTTCACCGGTACTTCTTGCTGGTACTTCTTGTCTACAGTGAACTTGATGGCATCGCGAGCGGCCTTGGTGCGCAAGTAGTACATACCTGTTTTCAAGCCGGCTTTCCAACCATAGAAGTGCATTGAAGTCAGTTTTCCTGCATTCGGATTCTCCATGAAGATATTGAGCGATTGCGACTGGCAGATATAAGGTCCGCGGTCAGCAGCCATGTCGATGATGGCGCGCTGTGGAATCTCCCACGCTGTTTTGTAGATCGCTTTGAGGTTATCAGGAATCTCATCGATGTTCTGCACTGAGCCGTTGGCGGCAACGATTTTGTTTTTCATTTCATCGTTCCACAAACCGAGACGGCTTAGATCGCGGAGCAAGTGTTTGTTCACCACGATGAATTCGCCAGAGAGCACACGGCGGTTATACATGTTCGATGTGTATGGCTCGAAACACTCGTTGTTACCGAGAATTTGCGCTGTTGAGGCGGTAGGCATTGGGGCCATGAGCAGTGAGTTGCGCATGCCATGCGTTTTAATCTCCTCTTTCAATACATTCCATTCCCAACGTTTTGAAGGAGACACTCCCCAAAGGTCGAACTGCAGTTTGCCTTCAGAGGCTGGTGATCCCTGGAACGTTTCGTACGGACCTTCCTTGATAGCGAGGTCTTTTGAGGCCGTGCACGCAGCGTAATAGATCGTTTCGAAGACGTCTTTGTTCAATTGACGGGCTTCTTCACTATCGAATGGGAAGCGCATCATGATAAAGGCATCTGCCAAACCTTGTACCCCGATTCCGATTGGACGGTGACGCATGTTCGACTTACGTGCTTCAGGGATTGGGTAGTAGTTGCGGTCGATGATTCTGTTGAGGTTCACCGTAACGCGGTACGCCACGTCGAACAACTTTTGGTGGTCGAACACTCCTTCTTCCACAAATTTTGGAAGGGCGATGGAGGCGAGGTTACACACTGCAACTTCATCAGGTGCTGTGTACTCAATGATTTCGGTGCACAGGTTAGATGAGCGGATGGTACCAAGGTTTTGTTGGTTCGATTTACCGTTCGCAGCATCTTTATAGAGCATGTACGGCGTGCCTGTTTCGATTTGCGACTCAATGATTTTGAACCACAGATCTTGCGCTTTGATGGTTTCACGTCCTTTTCCTTCACGCTCGTATTTGAGGTAACGCTCTTCGAAAGCTGGTCCCCATGAGTCAGTAAGTCCTGGACATTCGTTCGGGCACATAAGCGTCCAATCGCCGTTTTCTTCTACGCGTTTCATGAAAAGGTCTGGAATCCAAAGGGCGTAGAACAAATCACGGGCGCGTTGCTCTTCTTTACCGTGGTTCTTTTTAAGGTCGAGGAAATCGTAGATATCAGCGTGCCATGGTTCCACATAGATAGCGAAAGAGCCTTTACGCTTACCGCCGCCTTGATCCACGTAGCGAGCTGTATCGTTGAACACACGGAGCATAGGAACGATTCCGTTCGATGTGCCGTTGGTGCCTTTGATGTAAGAGCCTTTTGCACGAATGTCGTGAATAGCCAATCCGATTCCACCCGCGTTCTGAGAGATTTGCGCGCATGACTTCAGCGTATCATAAATTCCGCTGATGCTGTCTTCCTTCATGGTAAGAAGGAAGCACGACGACATTTGCGGCTTTGGGGTACCTGAGTTGAACAAGGTTGGAGTAGCGTGTGTAAACCAACCTTCGCTGAGCATGTTGTAGGTTTCAGCTACAGACTCAAGGTCATCGCGGTGAATACCTACTGCTACACGCATCAACATTTGTTGCGGGCGCTCAGCCACTTGTCCGTTGATTTTCAAGAGGTACGAACGTTCGAGCGTTTTAAAGCCGAAGTAATCGTAGTTGAAATCACGGTCATAGATGATGGTTGAATCGAGGTAATCGCTGTGTTCATTGATTACTTCGATCACATCATCTGCGATGAGAGACGCGCGTTGACCCGTAACTGGGTCGATGTACCCGTGCAAATCGTTCATGACTTCGCTGAACGATTTTTTGGTGTTTTTATGCAGGTTAGAAACCGCGATACGCGAAGCGAGAAGCGCGTAATCAGGGTGTGATACTGCGTTGGTGGCAGCCACTTCGGCTGCGAGGTTATCGAGATCCGAGGTTGACACACCATCGTATACGCCTTCAATCACCTTCATGGCGATTTTTACGGGGTCTACCGACGGGTGCAGCTCATAGCACAGCTTTTTAATGCGGGCTGTGATCTTGTCGAATTTTACCGGCTCTTTTCTGCCGTCTCGCTTAATTACATTCATCGTTCCTCTGTTTTCTTTGGTGGTCAGTGGTTCATTTAGGGGGATACTCTCCCCTGGGTGCACGGCTTCATGCGCACCCCAAATCCTTATTTTTTTTGTTTCTGGTTGGGGCTTAGAATTCGTCAGTAAGTCGGAATTCCTGTGATTTCGCCCCGGTGTTCACACCGGCTTTTTGGTACTCGGCAACGCGTTTCTCGAAAAAGTTTGTTTTTCCTTGCAACGAGATCATATCCATAAAGTCGAATGGATTGGTCACGTTGTAAACTTTGTCGTTTCCGAGTTCTACAAGCAGACGGTCTGCTACGAATTCGATGTATTGCGACATCAGGTCAGAATTCATTCCGATTAGCTTTACAGGTAAGGCATCGATGATGAATTCTTTTTCTATTTCAACAGCCTCTGTGATGATGGCTTCGACTGTTTTCTTCGGCAGTTTGTTCACCACGTGTTGGGTGTAGAGCAAACAAGCGAAATCACAGTGCATACCTTCATCGCGAGAGATCAATTCATTGGAGAATCCAAGGCCTGGCATCAATCCACGCTTTTTCAGCCAGAAGATCGAGCAAAAACTTCCTGAGAAGAAAATTCCTTCCACAGCAGCAAATGCTACCAAACGCTCTGCAAACGACCCCTTCTTGATCCAGTTCAGCGCCCATTTCGCCTTTCTGCCAACACAGTCTAGGGTATCGATGGCATGGAACAAACGGTTTTTCTCCGCGGCATCTTTGATGTAGGTATCGATCAGCAAGGAATAGGTTTCAGAGTGGATGTTTTCCATCATAATCTGAAAACCGTAGAAGAACTTCGCTTCGGTGTATTGCACTTCAGCAACAAAATTCTCCGCCAGATTTTCGTTCACGATACCATCGCTAGCGGCAAAAAAGGCAAGGACATGTTTGATGAAGTAACGCTCATCATCGTTCAACTTGGTATTCCAGTCTACCAAGTCAGCGCCCAAATCGATCTCCTCAGCTGTCCAAAAACTCGCTTCCGACTTTTTGTAAAACTGCCAAATATCGTCGTGCTCAATGGGAAATAACACGAACCTGTTCGGGTTTTCCGTCAGGATCGGCTCTTGAACAACAGTGTTCTTAGGCAGTACTTCCTCAATGGCCATCTGTTGTGCTGTGTCTTGTTGGGGAGCAGTGTTCTCCATATCTCAAAAATTTCCTTGCGGCTCAATTATTTTTATACCTGCTTAACTAACGAAAATGGGGTGTCGAACATTTTGTACCGGAAGGAAGGAGTACCGGGGTTAGTTTGCACCACAAAAATTGACAATAAACTTCCTTGT
>JBJOIB010000311.1:0-3434 GCA_046047375.1 Bacteroidota bacterium | reverse complement strand
TCCAATATTTCCTTCGGGACCGCCAGGTTCATCTTGCCCACTTTCTTCTTCACCTTCGTCCTCGTCACCTTCAAAGTCTTCAGAATCCTCTTCTTCTTCAAATACAGGTGCCTGTGAGGCTGCTATCTCCGCCAGAAGGGCCAACTCTGCTTTTTCCTCTAACTCCTCAGAAAGCTCGGCTGCAACCACTTCAACTATAGGTAGTGTGCTGAGTTTATTTCCCTGTGCCTTCAGCCCCTTTACTGCGATGAACTCCCGCAAATCAATCACTTGATCTTCTTTGTCGCGTGTGTGCTTAAATCTTTTGTTGAATTTCAGCGTTACGAATGGATGATGAGCAGTAGAGACAAACGTCAGCTTGCTGTCAGGGTGTTCAGAAATGAAGTGAACAGCTTTGGATGACGACTCTGCCAAGAATCGTTTAACAAAGAATTCCTCCTTCTCACCATCAAAGTACACGGCCGTGATTGGCTTTTGAGGAACCCACTTTTCGAGATGCACCATGGTTTCTTCGAAATGTGTGCTTAAATCGAAACCAATTAGCTTGTATTCGCCGGTAGACAGCAGCACAATGATTTTATCTGTCGGTTGGAAATCGCCGAGTAAACGACCTCGACCATCTGCATTGAGGCGTTGTACAGTTTCGTCGTACCATATTTTTCGCGCACCAAGTGTGCTTACCCCCTCCTCTTTCAGCTCGATTTTGCGCACTGGATACTTCGATATCGTGTTTCCAGCAGCATCTCGTCCTTTGATCATCTGCTCGGAGAAA
Source organism: Bacteroidota bacterium (assembly GCA_046047375.1). Classification (GTDB taxonomy): domain Bacteria; phylum Bacteroidota; class Bacteroidia; order Flavobacteriales_D; family Sanyastnellaceae; genus RI-182. The sequence goes on along the minus strand of JBJOIB010000311.1, from coordinate 2,662 downwards.
TCAACATCGAATTTCAATTTCTTGACGCGTTGAAGCTGTCGCAGATGCACAGTCACCACTTCCGCTTCTCCGTTAGGATTGGCTGAAAAGTAAAGCACTTCAGAGCCTGCTGTTCCTTTTGTTACCGGATATTCCCTGTCTCGTGTTATCGATGTGACACTGAAACGCTTGATAAAGGTTTTACCCATTTTACCATCTCGGTAAATTAGATTGTAAACGGTTCGTTTATCGCCTTTCTTCCACACACCCACATGAATGATGTTCTTTCCCACAAAAGCTTTACCGCTGACTTTGGTAACTTGCATGGATCCATCGGCGCGGAAGATGATAATATCATCAATATCTGAGCAATCGCATACGTACTCTCCGTCTCCGCGTTTCAACGCTGTTCCAACAAAGCCTTCCTCTTTGTTTACATACAATTTCTCATTGGCAACAGCCACTTTCGCCCTATCGATGGTGTCGAACGTTTTGATCTCAGTTCGGCGCTCCCGTCCATCCGCAAAGTCTTTGCGCAACTCTTTGAAGTAGTCAATGGCGAATTCAGTGAGGTGATCCAAGTGGTATTGCACCTCTTTGATTTCGTCTTCCAAAGAGCGTATGCGTTCATCTGCTTTAAATCCATCAAACTTCGAAATACGTTTGATTCGAATTTCAGTCAATCTCGTTACATCTTCATCAGTAACTTCCCTCAACAGATGGGTGATATACGGCTTTAGTCCGAGATGGATGGTCTCTAGAATCGCTTCCCAGGTTTCACATTCTTCAATGTCTCGGTATATCCTGTTTTCAATGAAAATCTTTTCAAGCGATGCAAAATGCCACATCTCTTGAAGCTCGCTTTTCTTGATTTCCAGTTCCTGTCGCAATAAGTCTTTGGTTCGCTCCGTGCTGATTCGCAGCATCTCACTAACACCCAAAAACTGCGGACGATCATTTTCTATGACACATGCGTTCGGAGAGATGGATACTTCGCAATCGGAAAAGGCGTAGAGCGCATCGATCGTCTTATCCGGTGATACGCCTGGTGCAAGATGGATGACCACCTCAACATGCTCAGCGGTATTGTCTTCAACTTTCTTGATTTTTATCTTTCCGCGATCGTTCGCTTTGAGGATGGAATCAATTAAAGTAACAGTTGTAGTCCCAAATGGTAACTCGGTAACAACCAGTGTTTTATTATCTTCTTTTTTAATACGTGCACGGACCTTAATCTTCCCACCGCGAAGCCCATCATTGTAGGCTTCACAATCCATGGTTCCGCCAGTAGGAAAGTCGGGATAGATGACCGGACGCTTGCCTTTCAGTATATCGATTGACCCATCAATCAATTCCACAAAATTGTGCGGCAATATTTTGCATGCCAATCCCACCGCGATACCTTCTACTCCTTGATTGAGGAGAAGCGGGAACTTAACAGGAAGGGTTTCGGGTTCTTTGTTTCTGCCGTCATACGAAGCCAGCCAGTTGGTGGTTTTCGGATTGAAAACGACTCGATGCGCAAATTTTGACAGCTTCACTTCAATGTATCGAGGGGCTGCCGCACCGTCGCCTGTGTATATATTTCCCCAGTTTCCTTGGCAGTCGAGAAGCAATTCCTTTTGCCCAATTTGAACCATAGCATCCCCGATGGAGGCATCTCCGTGCGGGTGGTACTTCATGGTATTACCGATGACATTAGCAGCCTTGTGGAAACGTCCATCATCCAACTCACGCAATGAGTGAAGGATACGACGCTGCACGGGTTTTAATCCATCATACAAATGGGGAACAGCGCGTTCCAAGATAACATAAGACGCGTAATCGAGGAAGTACGTATTGTACATTCCTGCGATCTGGACAATGTTTTCTAGTTGTTTACCATCGTCGCTTTTACCGAACTCCTCGTCGTGTTCCAGTTCTTCGTTTGCCATTGTTACGCCTCTGCTTTATCCTTTTCTACCTTCAAATTTTCGATGATGAACTCTTGTCTTTCAGGGGTGTTTTTTCCCATAAAGAATTCCAAAAGCGATTCAACACTTTCCTTACCGATGACAACAGGATCGAGTCGAATACTTTCTCCAATGAAGTGCTTAAATTCATCCGGAGATATTTCACCTAGTCCCTTAAATCGGGTGATTTCCGGATTTTTTCCCAATCGATCCATTGCCTGGAGTTTTTCTTCTTCACTGTAGCAATAGATTGTCTCTTTCTTGTTTCTGACGCGGAAAAGCGGCGTTTGCAACACGTATAAGTGTCCGCGTTTGACCAGATCCGGGAAAAACTGAAGGAAGAAGGTTATCAGAAGCAGTCGAATGTGCATACCGTCCACATCGGCATCAGTAGCGATGACGACCTTATTGTACCTCAATCCCTCCATGCCCTCTTCAATGTTCAAAGCTGCTTGCAACAGGTTGAACTCTTCATTTTCATATACCACCTTTTTGGTAAGTCCGAAGCTGTTAAGAGGTTTTCCTTTCAATGAAAAGACCGCTTGTGTGTTTACATTTCGGGCTTTGGTTATGGATCCTGACGCAGAATCACCCTCCGTGATGAACAGCGTGCTGTTGCCTTCTGTGTCTTTTTCGTTGAAATGTGCTCTGCAATCGCGCAGTTTTCTATTGTGAAGAGAAGCCTTCTTCGCTCTTTCCCGAGCTAATTTTTTGATGCCCGCCAGATCTTT
>JBJOIB010000310.1:0-4561 GCA_046047375.1 Bacteroidota bacterium | reverse complement strand
AGCGGTTTATGCACTTCGAATTCGAGCGTACACAGCGAGTGTGTGATTCCTTCGAGCGAGTCAGACTGTCCGTGTGCGAAATCGTACATCGGGTAGATGCACCATGCATCGCCGGTTCTGTGGTGGTGGGCAAATTTAATGCGGTACATGAGGGGATCACGCATGTGCATATTGCTATTTGCCATATCGATTTTTGCTCGGAGCACTTTTGATCCTTCAGCGAATTCGCCATTGCGCATGCGCTCGAACAGATCGAGGTTCTCCTCTACTGAGCGATCGCGGAATGGGCTGTTCGTCCCCGGTTCTGTTGGCGTACCCTTCTGAGCTGCAATCTCTTCCGCTGTCTGATCGTCTACGTAAGCCAATCCTTTTTTGATGAGCTTTTGGGCGTATCCATAGAGCGTTTCGAAGTAATCAGAGGCATAAAGGGCTTCACCATTCCATTTGAAGCCAAGCCATTCCACATCGCGCATGATCGATTCTACGTAAGACGTATCTTCTTTCACGGGATTGGTATCATCGAACCGGAGGTTGGTTGTACCACCGTATTTTTGAGCGATGCCAAAGTTGAGGCAGATGGATTTTGAGTGACCAATATGGAGAAAACCATTCGGCTCCGGCGGAAATCGTGTAATGATATCCTTTATTTTTCCATTTCGAATATCCTCTTCGATGATTTGTTCGATGAAGTTCAACGAACGTTCTGTGGTTTCGCTCATAGCATAGTATCAATGGTGCAAAATTAGACAGAAAGCGGGAATTAACGTAATTGAATTGATTGACCTTTCAGAATTATTTTCCAGAATGTCTCGAATATTTCTATCTGTGATAAAATGGTGAAATTTCCGATGCACTTTTGTTGCAGAAGAAAACTGACATGAAGAAAACCATCATAGCAGCTGGCTGTGCGTCCTTTTTCATCGCTGCCTGCAAGCATGAGATTCCTTTTCCGCCGTTGGATCCAAATAGTCCACCCATTGTGGATTATGTATGCGATGACAATGTGGTGTACTTTCAGCAAGAGATCTTGCCTTTGTTGGTTAGTAGTTGCAGCATGCCGAATCAGCCCGGCGAAGGTTGTCATGACCCTGCAGATGCAGCGCATGACGTGGTACTGACGTCATATTATTCCGTAATTAGCACGGGCGAAATAGTTGCTGGCAATCCGGGAGCGAGTGAGATATTCGAGAAAATAAATGAAAATGATCCTGACGACATCATGCCACCGCCACCCAATGCTCCATTGACTCAAGATCAGATCGATTTGATTGGATTGTGGATTTCGCAAGGGGCGCACAACACCAGTTGTGAAGATTTGTTTTGTGATACGTTGAATGTGACCTTCTCTCAAAAGATTGCACCTTTGGTGGTGAATAAATGTGAGGGATGTCATAACAACACCACGTCGAATGGCGGAGTGATACTTTTGAACTACTCGCAGATTTCAGCTGCGGCCACAACTGGCACGTTGTGGGATGCTATTAACGGCACGAATGGAATAGCGCAGATGCCGCCGAGCACCGGTTTATCTGCATGTGAAATTGCCATGTTTCGGATATGGATAGAAAATGGAGCGTTAGATGACTAAACGATTTTTAGGAGTGGTACTTATCAGTATTGTTTTAGGTTCGTGTTATTATGACGTTGAATCTGAATTATACCCCAATACCAACTGCAATATACCCGCCACATTGTCGTATGCTACAGACATAGCCCCTCTCATTGCGCAGGAATGCGGAACTGCAGGTTGTCATGTTGCCGATGGAACCGGAGTTGGTAATTTTGAAACCTATGAGGGTGTTAAAGCCAAGGTAGACGACGGATCATTTGAAAACAGAACCTTTGTTCAGCAAAACATGCCACCTTCTGGTGCATTGAGCGCATGTGAATTGCAATTGCTACAGGCGTGGGTAACAGCGGGGGCACAACAATGAAAAAAACACTTTTCTTTTTAGCAATCATCGTTTCGATGGGGGCTTCAGCGCAGATGGACGGATGGGTGCAAACCTTCAAAGACACGCGCATCATCAATGGACATTCAGTAGAGTCGAACTTTAAAGGGGGGATGAAATTCATCATTTCGCACCGATTTGGAGCTGTTAAAGGTGGCGCGTATGAATTGTTCGGTATTGATCAGTCGACGATACGCATTGGATTGGACTATGGAATTACCGATCGCCTGAGTGTTGGTGTTGGCCGAAGCAGCTTTCGCAAGACATTGGATTCGTTCGGTAAATACCGTTTGTTCGTGCAAAAAGAGTCTGGTGGTTCGCCTGTTTCGGTAACGATATTGTCGACAACAGCACTTGAAACCTTAGAATGGGAGAATCCCGATCGCACCAATTTTTTCACTTCTCGCCTATTCTACTCGCATCAACTGTTGATTTCGCGGCGTTTTTCACCTGATTTCGCGTTGCAGCTTATGCCAGGTTTTGTGCACCGCAACATTATTCCTGACCCAAGTGTTAAGCATGATGTTATTTCTGTAGGGGCAGCAGGTAGGTACCAACTGACCAAGCAGTTGGCCATTCAGGCTGAGGGGTATTGGATTGCACCAAACCAGTTGGCGGATGGATTTCACGCGCCCATCTCCATTGGCATCGATATTGAGACAAAAGGGCATCAGTTCCAAATCAGCTTGAGCAATGCGCTTGGCATGCAAGAGAAGTTTTTCATAACAGAGACCACCAATGATTGGTTAGAAGGCGGATTTGGAATTGGATTTAACATAACCCGCGATTTTAGAATACGAGGAAGAAAATGAGAATTCAGATCCTATTCATACTTGCACTTGTAGCCGTTGCTGTTAGTTTTAAGGCCGACAAGCCTGTTGGTCCGCAAACAAACTTGCAAGAAGTTCTGATTGCATTGGGGGAGCAACCTCCGAAGCATTACATTGCTGAGCCTGATCCAAAATTGGTTGCTTTGGGTTACGAGCTTACGCATGAGGCCAGAGCCAAAACGGCTGATGGTTACTCACCTTATATCTCTACCATCTTTGTTTGCACCGATTGTCATAACCAAGTGCAAGAAGACCCTGTTTTGGGCAATCCGAATCCGGAGGCGCGTCTGACATACGCCATCCAGAACAATTTGCCTTTTCTTCAAGCCACCACCTTTTGGGGAATGGTAAACAGAGAAACGTGGTACAACGACGACTACGTGAAGAAATACGGTGATTGGATTGCTCCAGCAAAGGAGAGTTTGTATGAATCCACACAGTTGTGTGCACGGGAATGTTCAAGCGGACGTCCTCTCGAGCAATGGGAATGGGAAGCATTTCAGCACTACTATTGGTCATTGCAACTTCGTTTGGGCGATTTGGACAATATGACTGAATCAGACTACAACCGCATTTCACAAGCCATTCGCTCCGAGAGTAAAGACATGAAATCATCAGCGATCAGCTTTTTAAAAAGTCGTTACATGACCTTCTCCCCTGCTCACTTCACCGAGGCTCCATCCGACCGCAAGAAAGGTTACGAAGGCACCACTGCTGGAAATCCGGAAGTTGGAAAAGAGATTTACGATCGAAGTTGTAAAACGTGTCACCAATATGGAGGTCCTTCCCTTTTCACTTTGGATGAAGCGAAGACGACCTTTAAAATGCTTAAGAAAAACATAGCGAAGTTCAACGACTACTCGTTATATCAGATCACTCGATATGGCACGCACGCTGAACCGGGGCATCGGCAATACATGCCCCTGTACACCTTAGACCGACTGAGCAATCAACAGTTGGAAGATCTGAAGGCGTACATCGTAAAGCGTGCATCGAAATAATTCAAGGTCGGTTTTCAAGCTCACTGAATTCTATCAATCTGAATTCCGGACTTGCTCTAAACAAATGGTCTAAGATCCCCATGTGGCCAGCGCCGAAAAGCACCATGATACGGTCGTTTGGTTTTGGATGCAAATCGAGGATATTCCTGTAAATACGCAGGTTTCTGCTGTACCAGTGCAACGCCAGCGCATCGGCTCCTTCGCTGTTTGACCCATTTTTAAAATCGCCAACCAAATAACTTCCATACGTGCGCTCGCGGTATTTGTGGGTATTCATAAACTGGAACATTTCGAGCATGGTGTAGTACCTACTTATGGAGTCTTCGTAGTTATACCAATTGTTGTAACGTACACTTGATGGATCGTTGCTTCGAAAATCCCATTCAGCGAAGAGACTGTCGATGATGGGAAGGAAGCACAGTGAATCTTTGTGTTCCAGGAGGTCATACACCAGCGTTCCATCGTTCACACCATAAATAGTGTCTAAACCGAACTGATGCATCAATCGAAAAGCCAGTTGTTCCGTTTCAGACTTTTGTAAGTCGCGCGTTCCTGCGAGCCATTCTTCATAGTTGCGCATCAGGTAGCCCGTATTGGGGCCTGATTCCACACAGATCATTGTAGGTTGAAACGCGGCAATGTAATCAACAAGTTCTTTTATTTCCTTTTGAATCGAAGGATGAAGTATATCAATTTGATCTTCTTCTTTTACCTTATGAGCATCGAGGTTGTAGTAGGCGAAATGGAAGGCTCCAACGAGCAGAACCTCCGGTATTCC
>JBJOIB010000309.1:0-5230 GCA_046047375.1 Bacteroidota bacterium | reverse complement strand
AGTTTCGGGATTCTTGTGAAGGAAATTATCCAACTCCTTTTTAAGAAAGTCGAGTACAAAACTTCTCAAACTTGTTCCATCAGGCTCAATTTCGGTGCTTCCCAATTTTGTTTTCGTTTGGGATTCGAACACAGGTTCGATAACTTTCACTGAAATTGCAGCTACAATCCCTGAACGCACATCAACCGCTTCGTATTCCTTGCCGAAGAATTCACGAACCACTTTCACATATGCCTCTCTGAAAGCCCCTTGGTGAGTACCACCTTGGGTTGTGTACTGTCCGTTTACAAACGAATAGTATTCTTCACCGTAGGCGTTTGAGTGAGTGATCGCTACTTCAATATCCTCCCCTTTCAAATGAATGATGGGATACATCGATTCTGTCGACATATTCGCTTCGAGGAGATCCTTCAATCCGTTCTCAGAATGGTACTTTTCACCATTGAATATGATGGTGAGTCCGGTATTTAGATAGGCGTAATTCCAGAGCAACCGTTCAACGTGTTGCATGCGGAATTGGTAGTTGATAAAGATTTTCGGGTCAGGAATAAAGGTGAATTTGGTTCCTCTGCGCCCCGTGCTCTCTTCCACATCCGCATCCAAAACCAGATCTCCTTGTTTGAATTCCGCCGACTTTACTTGACCATCGCGAATCGACTCTACCCGGAAGAAATCAGACAGGGCATTTACCGCTTTGGTACCGACACCATTCAGACCAACGCTCTTTTTAAACGCCCGTGTGTCGTACTTACCGCCCGTGTTGATTTTCGACACACAGTCGATCACCTTCCCGAGTGGAATTCCTCGACCGAAGTCGCGTACCTTAACGACGTTATCGCGAATGCTGAGTTCGATGGTCTTTCCATATCCCATCACATACTCATCGATACTGTTATCTAGGATTTCCTTCAACAATACGTAAATCCCATCATCTGCTGTCGACCCATCTCCTAGTTTACCGATGTACATACCCGGACGAAGCCGAATATGTTCCTTCCAATCGAGTGATCGAATATTATCTTCTGTATACTGTACCTCTTGCATGCTTGATTTGTGTGGAAATCCGACTGAAAATACTACGTCGAAAGAGCGGTGAAAATTACACAATTGAGCACGGTAAGCGGTTTGGATTCAAGGCTGACTTTTCAACATTGAGCGTATTTTTTCAACCTTTACATTGAATTTTCGGCGTAACACAGGGCTACATCTACACAAGAACCCATCTCATCGTCATTATAATGCATTTAATCGAAACTATTTCGTCTAATTTCTCGTAAACAGATCGTTGTACCAGCAAAAAATAGTACCTTAGTGGAACTATTACCTAGTTGATAACCAAATAACCTGAGATGATTCGAACTATACTCCGCGTAGCTGTTTCGGCCGTTTTACTATTTTCAACAACCTCCGTTTTTAGCCAAGTCAGCCAAGGAGGTTCCCCGTTTACACAGAACAACAACAAAATGAATTGGCACGTGCCGGTTCACAGCATGCCCGATTTCGACTTAGAGGCGATGCTTGCAGAAGATGAGATTGTGAATGCGGAAAAGAGCGCTCCTTTTCGATTTGGGAACAACTTTGATGTAAACATCAATCTTCAAAATGGAGGATATTGGCACAACCTACCGGGCGGTGGCCGTGTTTGGCTTACCTCCATCCATTCAGAGGGTGCATTAAGTATCAACTTGACATTTGATGCGTTCTTGATGCCAGAAGGAGGGCGGTTTTTCGTTTACAACCAAGACTACTCGCATGTTTTAGGGGCATTCACCTCCGAGAACAATGCAGATGACCTAGGTTTTGCAACCTACCCTGTTCCAGGAGATTACGTTATTCTCGAGTACTATGAACCTGCTGAACATTACAATGAAGGTATCATTGATTTAGGGATAGTAACTCATGCTTACCGCGACATTGAAAAAGCTGCCCGCGATATTGGCGACAGCGGATCATGCAACAACAATGTGGTTTGTCCGGAAGGAAACCCGTGGGACAACGAAATCAACGCAGTGGCTATGATTGTTGTAGGTTCCAACGGAATTTGCACTGGTGCTTTGGTGAATAACACAGCAGAAGATGCTCATCCTTACTTCCTTACGGCCAACCACTGCACTAGCGGAGGAGTAACGAACTGGGTATTTCGTTTTAACTGGCAGAGCACGACTTGTGTAGGTAACAATGTGGGCACCTATCAAACGGTTTCAGGTTCTCAGTTGCTCGCTTCGGGAACTTCTGCAGACTATTGTCTATTGCGCATCAACAACGGAAACCCTATTCCAACCTCTTACAATCCATATTACGCAGGATGGGACGCTACCGGCGCAACGCCGTCTTCGCAAGTTGGAATTCACCATCCATCTGGAGATTTAAAGAAAATTTCTTTCGACAACCAAGCAGCTGTTACGGCTACCTATGGAGGAGCTACGTGTTGGCGCATTTTGAATTGGGAAGATGGAACCACCGAACCAGGGTCATCGGGCTCTCCTTTGTTCGATCAGAACCATCGAATCATCGGTCAACTGTATGGCGGACAAGCTTCTTGTTCGAACAACGTGAATGACTACTACGGAAAATTCAGTGTTACCTATCCGAATGTTTGCCAATGGCTTGCACCGGGGTGCAATACAACGGTTCTTGATGGGTATGATCCCACAACACCAACCAATGCGTTGGATGTGCAATTGCAAGGAATTGTAGCTCCTACAGGAACTTATTGCTCAGCATCCGTAACTCCTCAAATTACAGTTCGCAATGCAGGAACAACTACATTGACATCCTTTATCATTTCATACAACGTAGACGGAGGAACCAACAACACCCAATCATGGAGTGGATCTCTAGCTTCAGGAGCAACAGTAACGGTTACCCTACCTTTGATTACTCCGTCATCAGGATCGCACACGTTCAATGCTTCCGTTTCATCGCCAAATGGTGGAACCGATCAGAACACAGCAAACAACTCTGCTAGCTCTTCTTTTACCACCGTTGGGAATGGCAGCACGATCACATTCTCCTTGTTAACCGATAATTATCCAGCAGAAACCACGTGGAATATAACAACCACAGGTGGAACTGTTTTGTACACTGGAGGTCCATATTCAGGCCAACAAACCACATATAACAACGAATTATGCTTGGGCAACGGTTGCTACGTACTCAATGTTTTCGATAGCTTCGGGGATGGATTGCAATACAACGGAGTTGTAGGAAACTACACTCTTACGGATGCTTCAGGTACCGTTTTGGCTTCTATGGTTGCTGGCGGAAACTTCGGTGGTCAAGCAACCCATAATTTCTGCATCACGGCCGGAATAGATGGATGTACTGACGCAAATGCTTGCAATTTTGATCCATCTGCCACCAATGATGACGGCACATGTGAGTACTTAACTTGTGCGGGATGCACAGATGCTGGCGCTTGCAACTTTGACCCATCTGCTTCTATTGACGACGGCAGTTGTGAGTTTAGCTCTTGCGCGGGCTGCACCAATATCAACGCGTGTAACTTTGACCCAACTGCCACCATTGAAGATGGTAGTTGTGTTCTTCCAACGCTTTGGTATAGTGATGCTGATGGCGACGGATTTGGTTGGGCCGGAAGTTCAACTTCTGCGTGCTCGGCTCCAGTTGGCTACGTAGCAAACAACACCGATTGCGACGATTCACGAAATGACGTGTATCCGGGCGCTCCTGGAACGGCAGAAGGAATAGACAACAACTGTAATTCTGTTATTGACCCTTTGGAGGAACTTCCAGCTTGTCCTGGTGACTTCAACGACGATGGCGTGCGCAACGTAGGAGACCTATTGATGCTGCTTTCGGATTTTGGATGCACCGGCAACTGTTATGCCGACATGAATGAAGATGGCACCGTTAACGCTGGGGACTTCCTTGTGTTTTTAGGGATTTTCGGGTCATCTTGTAACTAGTAATATCAGCCGAAGTGGCTACAACCTTTTTTATGAATATAAGGCTAACTATGAAGAAGAATATTCTATTCGCCATTGCACTTTTGGCATTGTCAATCAGTTCTTTTGCGCAGAGCGTATGGAGCGATGTTGCCAAGCAACAGAGAAGCAATCAGGTCATTCAACCTGCTGAGTACCGTTCATTGTATCTTGACTACAACGAAATGCGTTCCATTTTGCAATCAGCTCCGAGTGAAAACGACGTTGATGTGCGAAATTCAAGTGTTGTAGTAGAGATTCCGATGCCGGATGGTTCGATGCAAAGCTTTAAAATAGTAGAAGCATCCATCATGGAACCGGAATTACAAGCTAAGTTTCCGAATATCCGTTCGTATCTGGGTCAAGGAATCGATGATCCGGCTGCAACACTCCGCTTTAGCTTTTCACACAAAGGGTTCAATGCTATGGTTCTTCGACCTGGTGGCAGCATCTTCATTGATCCTGTTAGTCCAACGGATTCTGAATACTATATTTCATACACACGTGAAGCATTCTATGCAACCAGTGCAAAATCGCAAACAGAGCGTTCATGTGAAATTCCTGATCAAATCGACGTAGAGCGTTACGATCGTTTGATTGAAAAACCAGGAAAAACGGAGAAGAAAGTGCAGATGATGGGGATGCGTGGGCCGAATGGAACACAACTCCGCACCTATCGTTTAGCACTTGCATGCACGGGAGAATACGCGACGTATCATGGTGGAAACGTTCCAGATGTTTTGGCAGCTATGAACACTTCCATGACGCGCGTGAATGGTATTTACGAAAATGAGGTTTCTATTCGCATGGTTTTGGTTGCGAACAACAACCTGCTTGTGTTTTTGAATGCTTCTACAGACCCATACACCAATAACAATGGCGGTACAATGCTTGGTCAGAATATTTCCACATGTAATAGTGTTATCGGATCTGCCAACTATGACATCGGCCACGTATTTTCTACCGGTGGTGGCGGAGTTGCCTATTTAGGAGTTCCTTGTACCTCGAACAAAGCAGGTGGTGTAACAGGTCAGTCGAACCCAATTGGCGATCCTTTTGACGTAGACTACGTAGCACACGAAATGGGACACCAGTTCGGTGGAAACCACACGCAGAACAACTCATGTAACCGCTCTTCTTCAGCCGCATATGAGCCTGGCAGCGCATCAACTATCATGGGATACGCTGGTATTTGTTCTCCGAACCTTCAGTCGAACTCAGATGCTTACTTCCATAACCACAGCTACAATGAGATTCGCGTGTTTTCAAACTCCGGAAGCGGA
>JBJOIB010000308.1:0-8421 GCA_046047375.1 Bacteroidota bacterium | reverse complement strand
ATAATCAGTGATTTGCCTGATGGTTTTCAGTTCGGAATGGTACATATAACGAGCAATACCTTAAACGAAGTACACAAGCTTATAGGCGAGTGATTATTCGAAGTAGCGCATGACTTTGTAGCCGCCGTCCATCAAGTGTTTATCGCGTTTGAACAGTTCTACATCGTGATGCATCATTTCCTTCACCAGTTCTTCGAGCGAGGTTTTCGATTCCCAACCGAGTTTTTCTTTCGCTTTATCTGGATTACCTACGAGCAAGTCCACTTCGGTAGGTCTGAAGTATTTCGGATCCACTTCAATAAGCACTTTTCCTGACGCGGCGTCAACCCCTTTTTCATCCACGCCTGATCCGATCCATTGCAAGGTGATTCCCACTTCTGCAAAGGCCAGTGAAGCGAAATGTTTGATGGAGTATGTTTTCCCTGTGGCGAGCACATAATCATCGGGTTCATCTTGCTGCAGCATAAGCCACATACCTTCTACATAATCTCTGGCATGTCCCCAGTCGCGTTTCGCGTCGAGGTTTCCGAGGTAGAGTTTGTCTTGCAATCCGAGACTGATTTTAGCCGCAGCTCGTGTAATCTTGCGGGTCACGAACGTTTCTCCGCGGATAGGTGATTCGTGGTTGAAGAGGATGCCATTGCAAGCGTAAATGCCATAGGCTTCACGGTAGTTTTTTGTGATCCAGTAGGCATAGAGTTTGGCAACGGCGTATGGACTTCTTGGGTAGAAGGGAGTGGTTTCCGACTGTGGAATTTCCTGCACCTTTCCATACAGTTCAGAGGTAGAAGCTTGGTAGAACTTTGTTTTTTTGGTGAGTCCCAAAATGCGGATTGCTTCGAGGAGGCGCAGTGTTCCGGTGGCATCTGAGTTTGCGGTGTATTCGGGTGTTTCAAACGACACCATTACATGGCTTTGTGCCGCCAGGTTGTAGATCTCATCCGGCTCGGTTTCTTGCACCAGGCGAATAAGGTTGGTGCTATCTGTAAGATCACCATAGTGCAGCTTGAAGTTTACGTGTTGCTCATGTTGATCTTGGTAGAGGTGATCAACGCGGTCTGTGTTGAATAGCGAGCTTCTGCGCTTTACACCATGTACTTTATAACCCTTTTTAAGCAGCAACTCTGCCAGGTAAGCTCCATCTTGTCCGGTAATTCCGGTTATCAATGCTGTTTTTCCCATAACGCCGTGTTGGTGCAAATGTAGGGAATTCCATTTGTCTATTTTGAGGGTGGTAGTCTGCGGCTATTCAAATTGCAATCATGAATTGACCAATCGTGTGTAAACGCCATTCAAGGCAAGTAGTTCTGTATGCGTGCCAGACTCTTTAAGGGCACCTGCTTCCATAACCAAAATCAAATCGGCATTTCGGATGGTGGAAAGGCGGTGGGCAATGACGATGGAAGTTCTGCCCAACATTAGCTTATCGAGAGCATCTTGCACCAATCGTTCCGATTCGTTATCGAGTGAGCTGGTGGCCTCGTCAAGAATTAAAATGGTTGGGTTTTTTAGCACTGCACGTGCGATGGCAATGCGTTGTCTTTGTCCGCCACTGAGTTGAATTCCTCGCTCCCCAACAATGGTGTCGAGACCCTCAGGAAAACGCTCAATGAACTCCATGGCGTTGGCTTGGTGCGCGGCCTGGCGAATTTCATCATCGGTGGCATCAGGCTTTCCATAAGCTATGTTTTCTTTGATGGTGCCACCGAACAAAATAACTTCTTGCGGTACAAAAGCCATTTGTCTGCGCAAGGCAGTGAGGCCGTAATCAGCAGCAGGCTTGTTGTCGAAGAAGATCTCCCCCGTAGTTGGGAGATAGAATTGTTGAATCATCGATGCAACAGTGGACTTACCTGCCCCAGATGGCCCCACAAGCGCAACTTGTTGCCCAGACTTGATGTCAAAAGTCAGTTTGTCGAGCACCTGAATCTCTTCACGGGAGGCGTAGCGAAAACTCACGTTGTTAAACCGTATGTTTCCCTGAACGGTGCGCTCTATCGGCGCTGCTGGCGCCAAATCTATCTGCTCAGGCTCCAGCTCCAGCATGTCCATTACATTTTCAATGGAACCGATGCCTTTCTGCAAAACACCAAATTGGCTGGCGATGCCACCGATGGAACCCGCCACCAAGCCTGTCATAAGCAAAAACGTAAAGAAATGCTCTTTCGCTAATGATCCTTCGGTCATTAAATCAGCACCTTTGAAAATGATGAGGGATATGGCTCCAAAAATGAAAAGGATGATGAATGATGCAAACACGCCTCTCCAAAGCGCTCCCTTCATAGCGAAGTTGCGAATTTCTGAGGTGGATTTCATGTATCGCGCTGTTTCGAGAAATTCGTTGGCGAAACTTTTCACATTCACGATTCCCGTGAGGGTTTCTTGAACGATGACATTGGATTCTGCTACCTTATCTTGGGTTTGCTTGCTGAGTTTGCGTACAAATCGGCCAAATACAATCGCAACAATGATCATTACCGGCAAGGTGCCGAGCATAATGAAAGTGAGCGTAGGCGAGAAGTACAAAAGCGCAATAATGCCCCCAACGATGATGATGATTTGACGCAAGAGTTCGGCAAGCGTTGTGGTAAACACGTCTTGTATAGAGGTGATGTCGGCACTGATACGCGAATTGAGGTCTCCAACGCGCTTCTCATTGAAATACTGCATGGGCATGCGCACAAGTGTTTCGTACGTGTCTCTTCGCAGTGCAAGCATCATGTTCTCTGTTACTCGGGCAAATAGCATCACACGGGTAAAACTAATGGCCGCTTGAACTACGAGCAACACACCTATGGCGATGCCTATGCTCGTGAGGTCGCTGAAGTCTATGTTGATGTTGAACATCCCGCGTATGTCTGACGGGCCTCCCGAGGCCGCGTTTCCACCCGGTAAACCAGAAGGGGATTGTACACCAACGCCCCCCAATTGTCCCCAAAGCCGGGTAACCAAAAGGGTGAACAACCCCGAAAGGGTAATCATAATGATGCCAACTGTGAAACTTATCCAGTATGGCTTGACATACTTATAGATGCGAAGCGACTTTTTCCAGCTCTCTTTGCTGATGCGCTTCTTTTTTGATCCTTCTTCCATAATGCGGGTACAAAGGTACACCTTGATCGTGGTTCTCTGTCACGCTGATGTAATTTCCATTGCTGCAGCGCTACTGCATCATTGCACGATGAAAAAAATGGCATAAATTTGTTCTGGTGCTTGGAAATTGAACAACTTCTTTTATCTTTGCACTCCCTTTGTGAAAAGGCTTAAAGAATCGAACGATGAAAAGGACATTCCAACCCTCAAAGCGTAAGCGCCGTAACAAACACGGATTCCGCAGCCGTATGGCAAGTGCGAACGGCCGTCGTGTACTTTCTGCACGTCGTAAGAAAGGTCGTCATAAATTGACTGTATCAGACGAGCGTCGCCACAAAGGTATCGAGCGTTAAGAATTGTCTTTACAAGATAGTGAAGGCCGCCGTGTGCGGCCTTTTTTTATGTCCCTCGCCTTAGGCTTTCTCCACTTTTGTCACCAGCACTACGTGGTGATTAAGCACACGCATGTGCCGCAACATCACTGTGTAAGGGATGTTTCTGTGCTCAATGTCGGCCACGAGGCTGGATTGACCTGGTTGAAAGGCTCGAATGCGGATGTGCTCCGCGAAGGTAAATTCTTCTCCAAACACCTTGAAAACGGCTTCTTTGGCGCTCCAAAGAATAGTAACATAGGCCAATTCATTCGGGCTGTTAGCAGCGTCGTCTAATTCAGAAGGGTGTGCAAAGCGCTGACGAATCTTCATCAGTTTTTCATCTTCCAACTGGATGTCGAAACCTGCATGTTCAGGATGAATTAAAGCGCCGGCCAGTGGCAAACAATGTGAAAAAGAGAGGGCTGACTCCCTGCAATAAGGCTTGCCATTATCTAAATAAAGCACTTCCCAGTTTTTCCCGAGACCCATGCGCAAAGCAGCACGAGAGGCCACCCATTCGCGCTTTCTCTTTTCATGGTGTGTTGCTTCCCATTCTCGTAAATCTTGTGCGGTAAAGAACGGCTGATCTGGCACTGCAGCATCAACTTGATCGATCCGCCAAAGTGCAAGTTCCAAATCACCATCAACCCATTTTAATATCAATCCCATGAAACAAAGATACTTGCACGAAGGTTAATTCTGCACCATGACTCATTTAACCTCTACTTCGCGTTAATGATTTCTCTGCCAACAAGGGTTAAATGGCGAAATCATCCACGCCGCGTGCGTGAAAATTGTATCTTTGCAAACTGATTTTCAATAGAAAAACACACAAAATGAGTGTATCAACACAACAACAAGTGCTTCCTTACAAAGTGAAAGACATGTCACTTGCAGCATGGGGGCGAAAAGAAATTCAACTGGCAGAAGCAGAAATGCCCGGCCTGATGTCGCTCCGTGAAGAATACGGTGCAAAGAAACCTTTGAAAGGCGCTCGCATAGCCGGATGCTTGCACATGACCATTCAAACAGCGGTTTTGATTGAGACCTTGGTTGAACTAGGAGCGGAAGTTCAGTGGTCGTCTTGCAATATTTTCTCAACTCAGGACCACGCAGCTGCTGCTATTGCTGCTGCCGGAATTCCTGTTTATGCATGGAAAGGGATGACCGAAGAAGAATACGAGTGGTGCATTGAGCAAACCTTGTACTTCGGTGAAGATCGCCAGCCTTTGAATATGATTTTGGACGATGGTGGAGATTTGACCAACGTGGTACTCGATAAATACCCGGCAATAGCTGCAGGTGTAAAGGGTATCTCAGAAGAAACCACAACCGGCGTATTGCGCCTGTACGACCGTGTTAAAGCGGGTACTTTGCCGATGCCTGCGATCAACGTAAATGACTCCGTAACCAAGTCAAAGTTCGATAACAAGTACGGATGCCGTGAATCATGTGTAGATGCCATTCGTCGTGCTACCGATATCATGATGGCTGGTAAAGTAGCTGCAGTTGCCGGATTCGGTGACGTAGGAAAGGGTTCAGCAGAATCATTGCGCAAGGCTGGTTGCCGTGTGATAGTGAGCGAAATTGATCCAATCTGCGCGCTACAAGCAGCTATGGAAGGCTACGAAGTGAAGAAAATGATTGACGCTGTGGCTGAAGCTGATATTGTTGTAACAGCTACTGGTAACAAAGACATCATTACGTCGAAGCACTTCGAACGGATGAAAGACAAAGCCATTGTGGCGAACATCGGACATTTCGACAATGAGATTGATGTAGCATGGTTGAACAAGAACCACGGTGGTTCTAAAGACACCATCAAGCCACAGGTAGACAAGTACACCATCAATGGCAAAGACATTATTTTGCTTGCAGAAGGTCGTTTGGTAAACCTTGGCTGTGCAACCGGTCACCCGTCGTTTGTTATGTCGAATTCGTTCACGAACCAAACCCTTGCACAGATTGAGCTATGGACCAATGCTGGTGCCTATGAGAACAACGTTTACGTGTTGCCTAAGCACCTCGATGAGCGTGTGGCTCGTTTGCACCTGAAAAAAATTGGTGTGGAGTTAGATGAACTTACAGATGAACAAGCAAAGTACATCGGAGTGGAGAAAAACGGACCGTTCAAATCAGAACAGTACCGCTATTAATATTGCGTTTTAACAACGACGAAAAGGGTGGCTTTGGCCGCCCTTTTTTTTTAGTTGTAAACGTATAAAAACGGCGGGGAATATTGGGTGTTGTATTGCTGCAAAGGCAGGCTTGCAGGGCCTGACTGCACACTTCCGTCAATGATGATCCACTCGCTGTCAGAACAAGGGTCTTCGATTACGATGTTATCATCAGAAACAACTACTTGGCAATTGTCTTCGACGTTGTAGGTGCTATGCCGATCAAGTGCGATGAACTCACTTTCGCTTTTTCGGTAAATGATGATACCTCTTGAACCACCTGAGACATAAATCCAGCCGGTTGGTACAGTCAGGTCGAAATAAGCAGGTAGGGTGAGGTCAATGGAGAAATTCACGGGCACAACCGGAATGAATTGTGCTTCTTTCCGACAAGCGGGCATCAAACCGGCGAAAGACAGGAAAAGAAATACTGTGAACCGTTTCATGGTGGAAAGATAACGATTACAGGACGTTTTTTGGTGTGCCTGCAACGAACTCTTTTAGGTAGTAAGGTTCAAAATAGGCGACATCTGCGAATTCGGCGAGTGAAGCTTTTTCGAGGGCGGCTGTAAACAGATCGAGGGCTTCAGGCTCTGCTTGAACGATAGAGGAGTTTGCTGGTAAGAGAGATCTACATTTTTCAGCGCCATCACCGATATAGATGGCGGGTTCCTGAAACGTATTTTCGGTTACTTCACACGACCGTACCGGGGCGGTTTGAATGAGCTTACCTTGTTCGAGTTTATACGATGCGGTGTACACCTCCATGCGTCGGGCATCAAGCAGCACTGTGGCGTTTAGACCCGATGAACCGCGGAAGGCTGCATAGGCAAGCACTTCAGTGGTGTCTATCGCTATTAGCGGGATGTTGAGGGCGTAACAAACACCTTTGGCAGCTGCGGTTCCAATGCGAAGACCGGTGTATGATCCAGGGCCGCGACTAATGGCCACCGCATCGGGCTTAGCCGTCTTCATTAATTCAGCAATGAAAACATGAACCTTTTCAGCGTGTACATATCCAGATTCGCGGGCTTGCAACATGCGGAAGTCGGCTAAATCACTGCCCATTCCAACGGAGCAGTTATGCGTTGCCGTTTCAATGCACAAGATGTTCATACGTCTTCTTCGCTTTCTTCGTCTTCGTCTTTTTCCTTGGTTGATATTTCAACCGTTTTTCCGCTTTTCAACTTGCGATCAACTTCGTCGTACGGACCGGTAATGATGGTTTCACCTTCATTAATTCCCGAAAGTACCTGGATGTATTTATTGTCCTGAATTCCGGTTTCTAACACGCGAATTTTCGCCTTTCCATTCTCGAATACAAAGGCACAAACCAGTTCTTCTTGCTCAGAGAATTCATCTGTTGTGTCTTCATTCTTTGTGAATTTACTCCACGCATTGGATGTTGTATCGGAGCGAGTAGTAACTGCTTTAATAGGCACAGCAATGACGTTGGAGGCGGTTTCGGTAATGATGTCAACCGTTGCCGACATACCTGGTCGAAAAGGCGAGTAATTATCGGGTTTTCCGGCAGTTAGGTGGGCATAGCTTTCAGGTAGAATGCGCACTTTAACGCTGAAATTGGTCACTTGGTTCATGGACAATGCTGATGTCTCCAGTGCGTTGAGCGCAGTGTTAGAGATTTCAGTTACAATACCTTTGAACTTTTGATCAACGTAAGCGTCTACTTCAACATCTGCGGTATCACCTAGGGATATGCGCACGATGTCGCTCTCGTTCACTTCAACGTTCACTTCCATGCTGCTCAGGTCAGATATTTTCATGATGGTTTCACCCTGCATCATGCTGGTTCCGAGAACCGCTTCACCTTCTTCTTTGGTGAGGGCTGTAACGGTGCCTGATTGAGGAGCAACCAGATTTGTTCTGCGCAGATTGTCTTGTGCTTCTGCCCGAGAGGCGTCAGCACTTTTAATAGAAAATTCAGCGCTTCTAATGCTCTCAACCGCCGCGGTTACGTCGGCTTTAGCTACTTCGAAAGTGGCTACGGCCTGATCGAATTCCGCTTGGGAAATGGCTCCTTTTTCGAACAGTTGTTTGCTTCTGTTAAAGGACTGTTCGGCATTTAGGAACTGCGCTTCGGCTTGCGCTTTTCGGGCGCGTGAAGATGCGAGATTAGACTGGGCCGTGTTGAGCGCTGCCATCGCGCGATTGAGCGCTGCATTGTAAATATCGGGATTGATACCAACGAGTAGCTGGCCTTTTTCAACTCTATCGCCCTCCTTTACCGGCAGGTCTACAATTAACCCGCTCACTTCAGCGCTTATTTTTACATCTACCTCAGGCTGTATTTTACCACTGGCTGAGACTTTTTCAATGATGGTATGGCGCTGCACAGTTTCAACTGTTACTTGCGTATTTTTTCCACCTCCGCCGAAAATAACAGCGAGTGAAATGAGGATGACCAGAACACTTACGGTTATGGTGAGTATTTTTTTATTGCGGCTCATTATCTGAGAGAGATTGGTTGTCCCATGTAAAATTCTACCACTTTCACTTTGAAAATGTAGTCGTATTTGCTTCTGATGAGGTTCGCCCGGGCATTATCGTAGCGCACGCGTGCGGCTGTGTAGTCTACAAAATTTGAGGCACCTTCCTGGTAACGCACTTCGGCGAAATCCATAGATAGGCGAGCGGCCTCTACGTTTTTCTCGGCGGCAGCGTAAGTTTTCTCAGCGGCTTCCGCGTCGGCATAGGCTGTTTCAACACTTTGACGAAGTTGCAATTGCGTTTGTTCGAGGTTGAGCTCAGCGCTTTTC
>JBJOIB010000307.1:0-13651 GCA_046047375.1 Bacteroidota bacterium | reverse complement strand
TTCCAAACAAATTTTCAATCAAAAAAGGGGTAGAACTTTGTAGAAGCGCGGTCAAAGTTCACGGACGTATTTTTTTCCTTCAGGTGGCACTCATCTCGATAATGAGAAGACTTCGTTTTTTTCCCTTTACTTTGCACCATGCTAGATTTCCACTACTTCCTCTTCTACAAACCCTTCGGTATCCTCTCCCAATTTACCAATGAAGGTGGTCGACTCGGAATCGCCTCCGTTGCGAATTTCCCACCTAACGTATATCCCGTAGGAAGATTGGATGCCGACTCTGAAGGCCTACTCCTCCTTACCGATGACAAAAGGCTGAATAAACAAATGCTCGATCCTACAGAAGGTCACTGGAGAACATACCTCGTGCAAGTTGAAGGTGATATCACTCCTGATGCTGTTCAAATGCTCGAAATCCCCATGGAAATTAACCTGAAAAAAAAACTTCATAGAACCCTGCCCGCAAAATGCGAACGCCTCTTTGAACCTCCCGCTATTCCTGATAGAAATCCCCCTGTGCGTTTCCGAAAAGAAATCCCAACAAGCTGGATTCGACTGCACCTCCGCGAAGGTAAAAATCACCAAGTTCGGAAAATGACTGCCCAAGTTGGATACCCTACTCTTCGCCTCGTTCGCGAAGCTCTTGTGGGAATGACGTTGGATGGCCTGAATCCAGGTGAATTCAAAGAAATTGATGGCGAAATGGTATATAATGCCTTGAAACTTTCGTCAAAAAAGAAATAACATGCTCTTCCTGCGAACCATCTATCTCTTTATCGCTTACCCCTTAGTATTTGCATGGACTACCATTTGCGGATTTACCGGAATGATCATTGCTTGGGTTTTCCAATCGCCTCAACTTACCTTAAGACTTGTACCAGGTAAAATGTGGGCGCCAGTCATTCTATTCCTCCTTGGAATCAAACTCAAAGTCCAGGGTAGAGAAAATGCGAATAAACTTGGTCCTTCTATCTATGTCGCTAACCATAGCTCTTTTCTCGATATCCCTGCTTGCGTTTCTGCTATCCCCGTTAATCTCAATTTTATAGCGAAAAAAGAATTGAAAAAAATGCCCGTGGTTGGCTGGTACATCTCTGCCACTAAGCAAATTTTCATCGATCGAAAAAATAAACAACTTGCAATGCAAAGCATGGAGGTTGCCGCACAAAGAATCGCAGGTGGTAGAAGTGTTCTCTCTTATGCAGAAGGAACTAGATCAAAAAATGGTGAAGTCCAGCTTTTCCGCAGAGGTGCTTTTATCATTGCCGAAAATGCGAATATCCCAATCACTCCCGTTGCTGTATCCGGTGCGTTCGAATGCCTTAAGCCTAAAGGGCTCTTCACGAAGTCAGGTACCATAACTGTCACTATCGGTGAACCCTTTCGTCCTTCCGATGTTGAATTCTCTTCAATAGAGGCGTTGGCTGAAATCGCCCGACAAAAAGTAATCAAACTAAAACTAGGCGAAGCCTAAATCTCGAGACCTAGCTTATAGCCCGCCTCAATAGCCTGTTTTGCATCCAACTCACCTGCTGTGTGCGCCCCTCCTATCAGATGAACGGTGTCATTTTCTTGGAATAAATCATACAATGATCTCTCTGACTCCTGTCCAATGCATACCACAACACTATCCACTGGAAGCACTTGTTGCGTGCCATTGATTGTTATCGATAATCCACCTTCTTCTATCGAATGATATTCCACCCCTCCTATCATCTTTACTCCTTTCTTCTTCAATGAAGATCTGTGAATCCATCCAGTAGTCTTACCTAACCTCTCTCCTAACTTGCCTGATTTCCGTTGCAAAAGGTAAATTTCTCGCTCCGTCTTCAAGGCCTCTGTTTTGCCCAAACCACCGCGTTCACTCAAATTCTTATCAATTCCCCACTCTGAATAAAAGTGGTTAGAATTCGGTTCCCCTAATAGAAATTCCGCAACATCGAATCCTATTCCTCCAGCACCCATAATCGCCACCCGCTTTCCAGCCTTCTTTATACCCTTCAACAAGTCAGGATAACTGATCACAGTTGGAAGTTGCGCTCCAGGTATGTTTAATTTTCTTGGAACAACTCCTGTAGCAACTATCACCTCGTCAAATCCTTTCAAATCTTCCACCCCGACTCTCCTGTTTAACTCCAGCTTGACTTGGTATTTCTCCAACATCGTATGAAAATACCGGATGGTTTCGTTGAACTCTTCCTTGCCCGGAATTCTACGCGCTAAATCAAATTGCCCCCCTATAAAACCATTAGCTTCAAACAAGGTTACGTCATGACCTCTTTTAGCAGCGGTTGTAGAACATGACAAACCAGCAGGTCCAGCACCAACAACAGCTACGCGCTTCCTCACCGCTGGTTTTTCAATAAATATGGTCTCTCTGCATGCCCTCGGATTAACCAAACACGTCGCTGTTTTCTGCTTAAAAATATGATCAAGGCACGCTTGGTTACAAGCAATACATGTATTGATTTCATTTGACCGACCAAGGGATGCTTTGAGAACAAATTCAGGATCGGAAAGAAACGGACGTGCCATGGATACCATATCAGCACAACCGTCTTGTAATACTTGTTCAGCTACTTCAGGGGTGTTTATGCGATTGGTTGTCACCAATGGAATGGAAACCTCCCCCATTAGCCTTTTCGTTACCCATGCAAAACCCGCCCGTGGCACCATGGTAGCAATCGTCGGAATACGCGCTTCATGCCAACCTATTCCTGTATTGATAATATTTACTCCCGCTTTTTCAACCTCTTTTGCAAGTTTTACAATCTCTTCCCAATTGCTTCCATCATGAACCAAATCGAGCATAGATAACCTAAAAATCACAATGAAATGCTCACCAACTTCTTTGCGCACCTGCTTAATGATCTCTAGTGCGAACCGAATTCTATTTTCAAATGAACCACCCCATTTATCGGTTCTTTTATTGGTAGCAGGTGCGATGAATTGATTGATCAAATACCCTTCTGAGCCCATGATTTCAACCCCGTCATATCCAGCCTCTTTTGCGAGCCTTGCCGCCTTACCAAATGATCGAATGGTGCGTTGAATCCCAAAATTACTCAATGCTCGTGGCGTGAACTTATTGATTGGCGCTTTCACGCGCGATGGTGCCACACACAACGGATGAAATCCATATCTGCCTGTATGTAAAAGCTGTAAACATATCTTACCGCCTTCTGTATGCACCGCTTCAGTAATTTTCCGATGACTGCGTACATGTGATTGGTTGGTCATCCGAGCGCCAAAAGGTGCCACCCAGCCTTCAATATTTGGAGACACACCTCCGGTAACAATCAATCCAACCCCTCCCCTGGCACGTTCCGCATAAAAGGCGGCCATTTTCTCAAATCCTCCTTTCTCTTCTTCTAAGCCCGTGTGCATGGACCCCATGATCACACGATTTCGAAGCGTGACAAATCCAAGATCTAACGGACTCAATAACTTTTCAAAGTATTTCATACGAGGTTTATTGAAGGTCTGGGAAGCGGTCTATAAAATCGTCTCGCCGTTTTTTGGATGCCACAAGCTGAAACGAAAACTTCTCTCCCGACTCGTCTTTAATCTTCCGCTTGTCATCTTTCAATTCGGTTAAGGTATTCACAAAATCCTGATCCGTGGAAGTAATGTTCATTATTCCCAATTTATAATCAAAGAAATACCATGTTCCAGGATCCAATTCAATGTAAATACGCAACACATCCGCGCTGCGTGCTTTTACCATTTCAACTTTTCCTTTCACATAGCGGAACACCTGCTTCTTGCCCATCGAGGCAATTCCAATTGGACCTTGTGATATAAAGGCTTCTTCCACATCATCCCAAACCAAATTGATGTCGGCAATGTAAAACGTAGCCTGCATTTCCTCAGGAACTCGCTTGAATTGACCGTTCAATGTCAATTCAGATATCGCCTTATCCGCTTGTTCTTGGTTCATGAGCTCACGTATAGACTTCTCATAGCTCGTTTTTGTGATATCCACAGGATTCAACCCCGGCCATCCTTCTATCTGCTCGGTCATGCGCTTTAACATCCCTTCATCGAAAAAGAAGTTGATCGCCATCGTAGCATGCACTCCAATGGAATCCTTGTTGGTATCGTTCGACAAATCTCCTATCGAGTTCACTTTCACATGTCCAAAATCCAATTGATAGTCAATCCGCCCATCTCCTGTTATAAAGCACGTCTCTGTATTCAAGGTCACTAAGTTTCCAGGCATTTTTGGCTGGCGAATCTTCTCCTTGCTACCTATCCTATAGTTTTTCCCTTGCTTGTCATAGTATAGGAATCCAACCGCTTCAATGAGTGGTTCATCATTTCTATCTTTTTTGCGTGATAAGAAAGATCCATAAACATCTATTGGCGTATCATCAGCTACCATCACACCCGCACCAAGTTTGGCCATTCCAATGTCGCGCATATTGGTATCAACAGGTATAAAAATCTCTTGCGGGTTGATTTCTGACTTGAACTTGAACCACCCACGCTCAAGGTTTGCACAGTTTTGCATGATGCGAGTGCCTCCTTCAAATGTTAGGTTCGGCGAATTCGCGAACAATTGAAATTTACCCTGAAACTCAAAAAACGGACTGAGCATAAACTGCCCTTCCTCCCGAATCAAGCCCGAACCCACTGTTTGGAGCGTGCTATCCGCCTCGAATTTATCTATGGCAACAATTTGCTCCATCTTATTTTCATCTATATACTTGATCTCACCATTCCCGTAGTACTCTTTCTTACCCTTGATATCAACATTTGCATTGAAAATGCGATGATACTGTGTTACGAAATTCGAGATTACCGTAGCATTTTTAAGCGGATCCATGGCCGCGCGTTTCCGAATGTAAACAAGTCCGCTATCAGGCAAAACGCGCGAATCAACAACCGTGATGTACTTCACCTTGCGGCAACTGATGGTGCTCGACTTTACATCGTACAAAGCGTTTGGTGCCAAAAAGTTGAGGGAGTCCTGAAATTCATGCACAGAGAAGAAATTGCTCAACTCTGAATCCTCGTTGGTATCGATTACAAAATCTTCCAGTGGTTTGCGATTTGAACTAAGCTCCATCTCGTTCTTATCCATGAACCACTTGAATTCATCCATGAAGCAGATGTACTGATTCGCCGGGAATTCAATTTTCGTTTCTCCCCCATTCGACTTGAACTGTCCAACGCGCTTATCGAAATCCACGTCTGCATTCACGTTGTCGGTTTTAAACGCCAAGGCTCCCAAATCCAACCCTGCCAGTACAAAGTTTGAAGTATCAGCAAGAATCTTACGAGCGGTATAATTGAACATTTCAGACCCGAGGGTAGCGCCAGAAAATTCCATGTTACCATTTCCGGTCATTCCATTTGGCTGCAGCTTCAAAGTACCTTTCAAGATCGCCTCGTTTTCAAAAAATGAAAGTTGCTCCTCTCCTGGTGTTGATGAAGTCAAGTAATTAGAATATGGCTTAAAAGTGACATCAGTTATACCACCCACCACTTTTGGCACCTCTTTCCCCCCACGCTTTTCTTTGTTCACGAAGGAATTCGTTCTTCCCAACGTAGAATCAGGCAGGAATACAAACTGTTCTGACTGCGAAGTCGACGTCAAGTATTCCAAAGCACCATTTCCTTGTAACCCATTGTAATCCAACTTAATATCAGCTGTAAACTCGCCAACGCCTTTGTACAACGGAAGCCCACCTGATCCCGTATTCCTATTGAATCCAAGTGAATTGTCGGGCATCAAAACCAAGGGTTCATCTAAATCCGGAAAAATACCACCTGAGACCAACGTTCCCTTAAATTCCAAGTCTGATTTATCGAAGTTATCGAGGCTATCAATGGTGAAAGGCTGGATTTGATAGTAAAATTTATCGCGGTTATACTGCCCTTTCTGAATGCGCGAATTATCGTAATAGACATACGAATTCCGCTCACATTTAAAAATCGGATATTGTGGATATACCTTGGATTGCGTTCCCGATTTATTGGTTGGTGAATCAATTCTCAAGGAACCCGAAATATCTTCCAACACGTTCTTCACCCGCGTCTTCGAACGCTTGCCGTCCAGTCCAATTTCTCCATTGTCTTCTTCCACATAGATCCGGCAGCTGTCAACGGCTAGTAGGTCAATTTTAAACTCCTCGTAATTGAACAAGTAGTCTTTTCCGATAAATTCGAAATTACCTGCCCAAACACGTCCACCAAATTTAAAGTCCCGATTTTTCTTTACGATAACCTCGTTGTTGGAAGGATTGATCACAACATTCTGTGAATCAGACAATTGAATTCTTTCTACACCTCTTAGCAATAGGTTGTAATTCAAGAGGTTCAACTGGGCATTTCGGGTTCTTCCATCCGTCTCACTGTTGAACAAAATCACATCATAATCTCGCTTTCCACTGGCATTTTCAATGTAGTTGTACAGTTTTTGGTTTACCTCACAATAGTTGGTATTCAAGTCGAAATTCACAAACCCCGTATTGGCCATATTGATTAGCATCACCAATACTTGTTCTTCCGACAATCGAAGGTATCCGGCTAATTCATAGGCGTAAAAGCTTCTCTTTCCACTTTTTTTGATGTAATCGCTCACCTCAATCAAAGGATGTATGGTATTAAGACCGATCATTTGGTCATACCTCTCTTCCTTAAAAAAGGTATTCGATTCGAAGGCAGCGTAATGCTGTGTTGAACCAAAAATAGAACCCATCTCGATCATGGGGTCATCTAACTTCCAATACAAGGCTTCAAAAAACATATCCAGGTTGTGGTATGTATTGGTGTATGGGCTTTTCGACAATCCCTCATCCTTTCTAAGCAGCACTAGCTCCTTCGATTTGGTATCGAATTTCAAGGTAACATCAGGGTGGCGGATGTAGCTCGTATCAATCCTAAATTCCACCATTGTATGTTCAGAGTTAAACCGATCTGGACGGATGGTGAACTCCAAGGAACGCGCATCTAGAAAAGGCTTGCCTTCTCGATAAAACCTCAACATAGCAGGTTCTTCAGTTGTTCCTGTTCCCGCCAATTTCGACCCCCGCATCGTGAAACCACCATCATAGTCAACACCTTCAAAGATGTTCTTAATTTGAAGTCGCTTGTTGTAGGATTCAAAACGGGGATAACTCGCCCTGTCTGCACTTTGGTCAGCCAACACCTTCTCGGTCAATTGTCCAAGCAATGGCGCGTCAAAGTACTCATTGTAAAACAATACACTATCAATGATGAATGACGTGCCCTTGATCCTCAACTCATAGTTCTCGAATGTAGCATACGTTGTCTTGGGGTCGAACTCAGCTCTGTCCCACTGAACCCTGCCACCCTCTCCTTTCCAACGCTCATTTTGCGGATAATAAACACCTTTGGTTTCGTATATTACCGTACTATCTCCCTTAGAAAGCCCAATGAGGTTTCCTCCTGCGTACACAATGGAAGGGATGGAGTCAAAAACGAAATCGTAATTGGTGTTCGTGAACTTCCACGCTACTGCGCCAGTACTGTAAAAAGTTCCGTCTTCATACAAGGTAGCGCTACTTTGCATAAATGGCGCAAGCTCCTTTTTTAACTTTTTGTTATCCAGCAACTTGTAAGTGAAATCATGCCATTTCATGTAGAACTCCTCCGGCTTCCTCGATCTCGGAAAAAACATCACTGCCCGCAGGTATTCATAGAAAACTGGATATGGAGTCAATTTGGCCTCACGCATTTTATTGCAGGCTTCCACGGTTTTCGCCTTCATCATGGGGGTGATGGCGCCACTTAGATAAACGGGGCCAAATTCATCCTCAACAAATTTTTTCCCTTCCTTGCGCGAATCGCCGAGGAACGTAGCCAATTCTTTGACAAATTCTTCGGGAATGGATGAGAAGGATTTGTTTTTTTGGGCACAGAGTGCGATTGCGGAAACAACAAAAATGACAGTAAGAAACGTATGCTTCATAGGACGCGGTAAATCGTTTGCTAAAGATGGGGCACTCTTAGCAATCAACGAACCACTTTTAGAAATGTTATGACCTCCCGTTTGTTGAAAGGATCAATGCACCCGCTTTGCTTGCAGATGGCTGCTATCGCAGGATGTCAAAGCTTCTCAAACCACAAAGTGCTCCAATCATTGCGGGCATCAGCGCCCACAAAACGCAAGCCTAAGGATGTTGCTCGCTCAACAAGGACTTCACGATCAGACACAAAAAAGCCACTCAATAACAGGGCTCCATGCTGGTTAAGGTGCGAAATGTAAACTGGCATATCCGCTAAAAGTACGTTGCGATTGATGTTTGCCAACACCACATCATAGTTGCGTTGAATAGCGTTAGCATCCCCCTGAATAGGGGAAACTAAACTGCAACTGTTCAACTCCATGTTTTCCTTGCAATTTTCTGTAGACCAGTCATCTATATCAATGGCATCAATCACCTTCGCCCCTCTTTTTTCGGCCAACAATGCCAAAACACCCGTGCCGCTGCCCATGTCGAGAACAATCTTTCCGGTGAAATCCATCTCCAACATATGTTTCAACATCAAAAATGTTGTGTCATGATGGCCTGTGCCGAAACTCATCTTCGGTTGAATCACTAAATCCAACACACAACCACTTGGTTCGTGAAAGGGGGCAACTACGGCTAAGGAATCACTAACGATTATTGGTTGAAACGACGCTTCCCAGGTTGCATTCCAGTTCTGCCTTTCAATGCTGTTCACTTTTACTTCAACTTGCACATCCGGCATCGCCGAAACCATCAACCCTTCAAGTGAAAACGAATCGAATTCACGCGGAAAGTAGGCAATCAATCCGTTATCTGTCTCCACAAAAGACTCTGCATCCGAATCAGATAAATCAGCTATAAGCACTTCGCGCGCCGGTTCCACCGGGAAAAGTGTAAAGACTACTTCTGTGTAATTCATAAGGCATCAAGTATCGCTAGAAAATCCGATGCTTTCAAAGACGCTCCGCCAATTAGTCCACCGTCAACATCAGCATTCGCAAACAATTCCGCCGCGTTATCTGGTTTACAGCTTCCTCCGTACAAAATGCTTACATTTTCAGCTTTGCTGCCATAGGCAATGCGCAACCAGCTTCGAATAGCAGCGTGCATTTCTTGAGCCTGTTCGGCTGATGCTGTTTTCCCGGTACCTATTGCCCAAACTGGCTCGTAAGCGATAATAACATCCGCAATGCGATCCATGCCAACGTGGGAAATAACAGCCGCATCCAATTGGCGTTTAACAACTTCAAAATGAATCTCTTGCTCACGTTCATCAAGCATTTCGCCTATGCATACAATCGGAGTTACGCCCGAGGCCAATGCACGAGCGGTTTTTTCTTTTACAACCTCATCACTTTCTTGAAACAACTGCCTTCTTTCTGAATGTCCAATGATGGCATGGTGCACCCCAATACTTAAGAGCATTTCGGTGGTAAACTCACCCGTGAAGGCCCCCATTCCAGTAGCACTTACATTTTGAGCTGCTACATGAATTTGTGAATGCACTTCCTCTGTAGCCATCCCCAAATATGGCGCTGGTGGTGCGATAATGCACAACGCATCGCTATCACCCCTCGATAAAATTCCGCTGTTTAACTCTTGAATAAGTTCGGAGGCTTGTGACCACCGCAGATTGCTTTTCCAGTTCCCTGCAACTATTTTTCGTCTCATGCTGATCGTTTGAGACGCTAAAGTAATTAAATGAAAGAAACAAGCTACTTAACGGATCACGGTTACAGACCCTTTGAACTCCTGAATATCTGGCCCCAGGCCTTTAGCACGCATAATCCAAATGTAATGATCTGCTTGCGTGTAGTAGCTCCCTCCATCTACGTTTCCAATCCACCCTTCCTCATGATTGGTGCTGCTGAAAACGGTATTACCCCAGCGATCAAAAATGCGAAATTCATAATCCTCAGGCGGATACGAGAATTGCGGTTTAAATACCTCATTGACTCCATCACCATCAGGAGTGAAGGCATTTGGAACAAACACATGGAAAGCATCTCGAACCAATACTTGCGCTTCTGCATACTGTATGCATCCGAAGTCATCAAATCCGAAGAGTTGGACTGTGTAATTCGTTGCCAAAGCTGGCAGCTCAAGGCTCCAAGACTCTTCATTCGAGGTAAAACCTCCTGGTTCAATCAGCCACTCGATGCTATCAGCTCCACTCACTATACCTGAAAAGTTGATTTCGGTTTGTTGCACATCGGTTTCCCAAGGATCTGCGTTAAAATCAACGTCCAATGATGATAGTAAGCTCACATCCACATCGTAATCGGCAAAACAAATCTCAGAAAATTGTACAAAGGGGGCGTAACTACCGGCACATAGACCCGTGAAAACAACTGAATCACCCACAAGTGTTTGTCCGTTCAATGTGGCCGTTATAGATTGGTTCAAACTTTCCACAATTACTGTCCCGTCGCACAGTCCTTGGCAATTTTGATTCACTACTGATATCTCTAGTTCCGGTGGATAATTAAAAGTCACTTCAACGTCGTCTGTCAACGTGCATCCATTCGAGTTAACTGTTGCTGAAATTAGGTAGGTTCCCGGAGTAGTGGCACTTACCGAGGTTAACGCTTGATTAGGTGAAGAAAAGAATAGTTCTGCTTGTGGATTCCAATTCAATGTACCACCGCTAAATACCGCTTCGAGTTGGGTATTCATATCACAAAGGGCTTGATCGATTCCAACATCGATGGAAAGTGGTATATCTGTAACTTCTAATTCGAGTAAAGACTCGCAATTGTTTGTTGTGTTGATGGCGGTGATGGTATAGTTTCCCGGTGCCAGATTCTCAGCCGTAAAACCGTCGCAATCAGCTCCGATGACGGTATTGTTATTGAGCTCAAAGGTGTGACAATCAGGGGCATTGAGGAACTCAAATGTAATAACTCCATTTTCGCCATTGCATGCCTCTTCAATTGTCACCACTGGCTGAGGATTGCCGGGCAATTCCACTTCATAGGTCAGGGAAATAGGATTTCCGCATACATCTGATATACTTCCATCGAATGTAAACAACCCCGTGCCCTGTTGCCCATTCAAACCGATTATTTCAACCGTAAAGGAGTTTGCATAAGGCAGGGCAAAATCTACAACGCCGGTAATTGGATAATTGGTTCCGTTGAGCGTAAATGAAATATTAGCCGGAATCAATTCGGCTGCCACAACTGATTCAGACAAAGTAAAAACCACGCCGCTTTGATTGCAATCTAAGGTATAACCTGTTATTGTTGGCGGTTCTTCATCGAATATCGGCACATCACTCGATGAAAAGTCCAAGGTATATCCATTCAAGGTCGCACTGTAATTCATTACCACCAATGCATACACCTCGCCTGCTTGCACAGGAACATCCGCGTTGAAGATGGGACCATTGATATCTCCTGGACCATTGCTATTGCCTGAACCGCCCATGGCTGTAGATATACCGGTAGCCCCTTGAGGGCCAAAAAACAATCCATACGAGTTACAGCTTACTTCTGGTGAAGCACCGGTGTTGATTCCGGCACAACCATTTTCTGTGATGTTAAAGAGCGACCAATCATAGTCGTCATTAAGATCATTCGGCTCAAGAATAAAGCTAAAGTCACCATCTTCCTGCACCGTGAAAACATACCAAGAACTGTTGAACTCACCAGAGGTTTGACAGGATCCCGGGGCAATTTCCATTACACTCCCCGTTCCGGCTGGAGAATTGTCTTCCACATAAACAGAATTACACACTGAAAGTGCTGTATTGCAGTCGCTACTTTGTCCTATTGCTGAGAGACTTATACTAAGTCCAAAGAAAAGGCTTGTCAGTGTTCTCATGAATTGATGTCGTTTCTGCCAGGTTGCATCCATCTAAATTAGATAAAACGCGTTGAGCACGTCTAAGAAATGACGAAATTTCGCGCTATTCGGTTGCATTGCCCAGAAGTATGTTCGCAGATCCAATAGAAATACTCCGCCAATATTGGGGATATTCGTCTTTTCGTCCCCAACAAGAAGACATCATTCGGTCCGTTATGCTTGGAAATGACACCCTTGCCATGATGCCCACTGGCGGAGGGAAATCGCTTTGCTTTCAGGTTCCAGCATTGTGCATGCCGGGAATCTGCGTGGTCGTTTCGCCATTGGTAGCATTGATGAAAGACCAGGTGGAACGACTGCACCGCATGGATATCAAAGCCCACCTGGTTACCTCGGCCTTGACGAAGAAAGAAACAGATTACATTCTCGACAATTGCGTACAAGGCCCCATCAAGTTTTTGTACGTTTCCCCTGAGCGATTGCAAAACGAACTTTTCATTGAGCGGTTTAAGCGAATGAAAGTCAACATTATAGCTGTTGATGAGGCGCATTGCATATCACAATGGGGCCATGATTTTAGACCAGCATATCGCAAAATCAGTGAGCTCAGACAGTTTCATCCCAAAGTAAACGTCATTGCCGTTACGGCATCTGCCACGCCAGAAGTTGCTGACGATATTTTGTCGCAACTCGCCATGCGTGACCCCGCGGTTTTCTCACTCCCAATGAAACGCTCCAATTTGCACTATGCCGTTGTGGAGGAGAGTGACACGATGGCGCGATTGGTGCGCGTATGTAGAAAAAATCAGGGAACCGGCATCGTCTATGCGGGAACCCGGAGAGGTGTAAAAGCTGCTGCCGAGTATCTGAATGCCCATGGAATAGATGCCAAGTACTACCACGCGGGCCTTACTACTTCGGAAAAGGAAATCGTTCAACAGCAATGGATGTCTGGTAAAACGCGCGTTATCTGCGCTACCAATGCATTTGGAATGGGAATAGACAAAGCAGACGTACGTTTTGTGGTGCATACTCAACTTCCTGATAATTTGGAAAACTATGTGCAAGAGGCAGGACGGGGCGGACGTGACGGCAAAGATGCTTGGGCCATTCTGCTTTGGAACAACTCCCAACGCACAGATTATCAAGAAAATTTAAAACGAAGATTTCCTCCCAAAGAACGAGTAAG
Organism: Bacteroidota bacterium; assembly: GCA_046047375.1. GTDB lineage: Bacteria > Bacteroidota > Bacteroidia > Flavobacteriales_D > Sanyastnellaceae > RI-182. Next base: position 673 of record JBJOIB010000307.1, on the reverse strand, counting down.
AGAAACCTACCTTCACCTATGCAATTTTTTTGATCTCGCTTATGGAAGCGGATTGGATGTGAGTGTTTCCTTTGATGTGTCAGACTTTGCAAAACGCTACAAAAGAACCTTAAGCGAAGTCTATTTTGAACTTGAGATTCTAGAACTTGCCGGAGTGATCTCTCTTTCGGAAGGTGCCCTCCTTCCCACGCGGGTCATGTTCAAAATGCAAGCCAATGTACTGTACGATTTCCAAGTGAGAAACCCGAAGTTTGACGCTTTTATTCGTCTCTTACTGCGGTCTTATGGCGGTCTCTTCGAAGGATTTGCGAAAATAGATGTGTATGCTTTAGCAAAGAACACCGGCTGGACGGTGCAGCAGGTGGAACAAACACTGAGGCAGCTTGAAAATTTCGAGGTATTGTATTACCAACCGGCCGCAACTCACCCAACTTTAACCTTCCTCATCGCTCGACAAGAGCACACCAATCTCATCATTCCGTCAGTGGCCTATGAAAGTCGCAAAGAACGCATGGAATCGCGATTTGATGCTGTTCAGCACTACCTTACAGCCTCTTGCCGTGAACAGTTCATTGCACATTACTTTGGCGACACCGAGGCCTCCACTTGCGGTCATTGCGATGTCTGTGTAGATAAAAAAAAGCAACACAGCTCATTGCAAGATGACTTGTTG
>JBJOIB010000306.1:0-4647 GCA_046047375.1 Bacteroidota bacterium | reverse complement strand
GTCGCCAATTTCAGCGGTGGTCACTTCCCCCGCGAACTTTAAATCCTGCGGTATAGCAGAAATAACGGCACCGGGGAAGATACGCACGTTTTTCCCAATACGAGCACCATCCATAATGGTCACATTCGGACCTATTTCGGAATTGTCTCCTATGGTTACATCGCCGTAAACGGTGGTGAAAGGGCCGATGGAGACGTTGTTTCCGATTTTGGCAGCCGGATCAATATGGGCTAGGGGAGAGATCATACTTCGGCGGGTTGAGGAGTGAGGTTGCGTTCTTTAACGATTTGCGCCATCATTTCAGCTTCAGATACAACCTTGCCGTTTACGTAGGCCTTTCCAGACATGTGCACCAATCCTCTCCGTATTGGAGACTCCAGATTGAGGTGGAAAACTAGTGTGTCGCCCGGCAATACCTTTTGCTTGAACTTCACCTTGTCAATTTTCATGAAATAGGTTGAGTAGTTCTCCGGATCAGGCACGGTTGACAGGGCGAAAATGCCGCCCACCTGGGCCATGGCTTCTACTTGAAGTACACCGGGAAATACAGGGTTCCCCGGGAAATGGCCTTGAAAGAATGGTTCATTCAACGTGACGTTTTTAACGCCAACAATCGAATTTTCGTCCATTTCCATCACCTTGTCTACCAGCAAAAACGGATAGCGGTGCGGCAAAATATTGGTGATCTGATTGATATCGTATACGGGCTCTTTGGTTAAATCAAAAAGCACCGGTTGCTTCTTACTTTCTTTGTGGTAGGTTTTCAGCACTTTGGCAAAAGCAACGTTACCGGAGTGGCCCGGACGAGCAGCCAAAATGTGTCCCTTGATAAAACGGCCAACCAAGGCTAAATCACCTACGATGTCGAGCAATTTGTGACGAGCTGGCTCATTTTCAAAATGCAATTTGATGGTGTTCAGCACCCCTGGAGACTCCACTTTTACATCGAGGCGCTGTTTTCCGACAAGTGCCGCGATCTCGTCGAGTTCTTGCTCCGAGTAATAGCGTTCCACTAGCACGATCGCATTTTCCATGTCACCACCCTTGATGAGACCTGCTTCTGCGAGGGCCTTAACTTCTTTGAGAAACACAAAGGTGCGGCAGCGAGAAATTTCAGGAATAAACTCTCCTAGATGGTACATATGGGCGTGCTGCGTGCCCAACACGGGAGAATTATAATCTACCATTACGGTGATTCGGAACTCTCCACCGTTGGTAGGAACCGCCAAAAACTCGACATGTTTCGACGGATCTTCAAAGGTGATGTTCTCTTTTAGTTCGAGGTATTCTCGAACTGCAGATTGCTGTTGGATTCCGACCTCAAGAATTTTAGCAACAAAAGGAGCTGCGCTGCCATCCATGATGGGAATTTCAGGGCCATTTACTTGGATGAGTGCATTGTCGATACCGCAACCGTAAATCGCAGCCAAAATGTGTTCGGTGGTGTGCACTTTGGCGCCGTTTTGTTCAAGTGTTGTGCCGCGCTGAGTGCCTGTAACGTTATCGGGATCGGCAGCGATGATTGGCTGACCTTCTAAATCAGTGCGTTGGAATTTATATCCGTGGTTTTCGGGTGCGGGGAGCACCTGCATCTGAACTTTTTCGCCCGTGTGCAAACCGATTCCATTGAATTCGATGGCACTTTTTAAAGTGCATTGAACATCACTCATTGTTTAAATTTTTAAGGGAGCGTTCGACGTTTGAGAGACGCTCTTCCATGGTTGGCAGTTTTCTAAAACCGATGTAGGCCATTTTGTAGGCTTTGATGTCGAATGCAGGTGAACCCTGTAAAACAGCATCGGGAGCCGTAATGGAAGAGGAGATGCCAGATTGTGCAGCGATTTTAACGCCATCTGCAATGTGGATGTGACCTACAATACCGACCTGACCACCAATCATGCAATTCGCACCAATTTTGGTGGATCCTGCAATACCGGTTTGGGCAGCGATAACGGTGTTTTCGCCTATTTCCACATTGTGCGCAATTTGAATCAGGTTGTCTAACTTCACTCCTTTACGGATGATGGTTGACCCCAGCGTAGCGCGATCAATGGTGGTATTTGCTCCAATCTCAACATGATCTTCAATGATTACGTTGCCTATCTGAGCTACTTTTTGATAGTTGTTCTCTGAGTTAGGGGCAAAGCCGAATCCATCACTGCCTACAATACAGCCAGCATGAAACGTGCAGTTGTCTCCTATGATGGCGTCATCTAAAATGCGCACCCCCGGATGGAACAGGCAGTTGGCGCCAATTTTTACATTTCTACCAATGAAAACCTGTCCGTAGATTTTCGTATTATCTCCAACCACAGCACTCTCTGAAATCATCGCCATTGGCCCAACATAAACGTTTGCACCTATTTTGGCAGAGCTCGCTATCGCAGCATGAGCATCAATACCGGTTTGGCTGTGCTTGTATTGGTTGTAAAAGTCAAGCAACTTCGCGAATCCCGCATAAGGGTCTTCCATGCGAATGAGCGTTAACCCATGCGGTAGCGCACTTTCAGCCACAAACGTGTTGGCCACGATAACCAATGTTGCTTGGGTAGAATAAATGTGTGGGGTGTATTTGGGATTCGCCAGGAACGTAAGCGTGCCAGGCTTTCCTTCTTCAATTTTCGACAAATGACGAACCGTGACTGTTTCGTCTCCTTCTACTGTACCGCCTAAGATATCGGCAATTTGACGCGCAGAAAATTCCATTGGTACAAAATTAGCAAAAAGCGTGAATTTTTAAGGATGTTCCATTTTTCGTTTTATCCCGATGAAACCATTGTTACGGTGAGAAATTTTAGATCATTCCCTTGGATTTTAACTCAAGGTATTTGTTCACGGTGTTGATAGAGAGATCTTCTGGTTTCGAAAGAATGCTTTGGATACCCTCTTTTCGCATGCGCGCTACAATTTGTTTTTTCTCAATAACCAATCGCTCAGCAATCCCTTGGGTGTAGATGTCGTACAAGTTGGTTACGTTTTCTCGACTGTAATCAACCAACTCGGAATTTTCGAAAATAATGACTACAAGTAAGTGATTTCGATTGATTTTCCGAAGCACAGGCAAGGCGCGTTCAAGGGCAAAGTTCGACTCGAAATTGGTATAAAGAAAAATCAAACTTCGTCCGCTGATGATGTTCTTGGACGCTCGATACAAGAGGTCGAAGTTCGCTTCATTGGGCGCTGACCGTTCGTTGTACAGTGCTTGTAAGATTTTCTTTAGCTGATGAGGTCCTTTCTCCGCTTTTATCGCAGAACCAATGGCATGAGAGAAGGTAATTAAGCCAGCTCTGTCATGCTTCTTCAGCGCGATATTCGAAATCACCAAACTCGTATTGATGGCGTGATCGAGCAAGGTGAGCCCGTGAAAGGGCATATGCATCACTCGGCTTTTATCGATGATGGTATACATCTGCTGCGAGCGCTCATCTTCGTATTGATTAACCATCAAGGCATTTCTTCTGCTGGTTGCCTTCCAGTTGATGCTTCGGATATCGTCTCCTTGCACATATGATTTGATATGTTCAAATTCATAGCTGTGCCCCAATCGTCTCACTTTTTTAATTCCTTCTGTGGTGCTCACTTTCGCGAACGCCAGTAGTTCGTATTTTTTCATTTGCACGATGGAAGGAAAAGCGGGCACATCCATATTGGTCTTCAATCTGTACCTGCGGGCTACTAGTCCCAACCGTGTAGTAGCGATTACATTGGTTCTCCCGAAGCTATACATCCCGCGAGTGAGCGGTGTAATTTGATAATGAACTTCTACTTGTTCACCTGAAGACATGCTTCGTTCGATGTGAAATCCCCTTTGTTGAAGTTGCACGGGAAGATCTTCGAAGATTTCAATAAAAACGCGGTATCCGAGATGGTTTTGTAAGGACAATTGCACCAGGTTTTTATCGCCCAGGGAAAGCATTTTCACGGTCTTTCTTCGCGCATGCAACTTCCGGTTGGGAATAAAGAGAATAAGTCCCTCCACTACCGCAAGTGCGAGGAAAATAAAGAACAACGCCTGCGCTACAATGTAGAGGGGATTCCAGGCAAAACCTAGTCCGGCCAAGGCAGCAAGCACAACCCCGAAAGCGAAAAAGCGCCTGCGGAGCTGAATGTTTTTCAGCACTGACCCAAGGATGTTCTTTCGTTTGCTCAATTAACGGGGGATTTCGATTTTTTCCAAAATTTGGTGTATCACCTCACTCACCGTTATTCCTTCCATTTCTCGCTCGTGCGATAAAATCAATCGATGGTTGAGTACGGGAATGGCTACAGCCTTGATGTCGTCAGGCGTTACAAATCCGCGTCCGCGCATGGCAGCCAAGGCTTTTGAAGCTCGAAGAATCGATAGGGAAGCACGCGGAGAAGCTCCTAAGAACAAATCGGCATTGTTGCGGGTATTGTGAATCACTGCAGAGATGTAATCGATCAATTCATCTTTAATGAACACCTTTTCGATGGTCGCTTTAACGGCTTTCAGCTGCGGAATGCTGATTACAGAGCGCACATCTGAACTGCTCACACCTTCAAAGTCATTTTTGAATCGCTTCAGAATATTGCGTTCTTCTTCCAACGATGGGTAAGGAACTCGGATGCGGAAGATAAACCGGTCCAATTGCGCCTCGGGCAGGGAATAGGTGCCTTCTTGCTCTA
>JBJOIB010000305.1:0-6391 GCA_046047375.1 Bacteroidota bacterium | reverse complement strand
AGCTGCGGATTTACCTGAAGTTTTTTTAATAGGTACGGTGTAACGTGTTCATCTGTGTCGAGTATTCCTTTTAATATATGCGCTGGTTCAATGGTTTGTTGACCTTTTCCGGAAGCAATTTGTTGCGCTTTTTGGATGGCTTCCTGCGATTTGATGGTAAATTTTGAGAAATCCATGTTTTTAGAATCTTTTTTCAGACGATGTCAAACCGCTCGCCATGATGTTGAATGCGACAAAATGACAGGTTTTATGCGAATTCAGTGACTATTTTGCAGTGCTCGTTTAATTTGTCGGATAAATCGACATGCACATGATAAATACCGAACTTTCGCAGCGATGAGGGTATATTTAATTGGGTACATGGGGTCGGGTAAAACTACGATCGGGAAGCAGCTGGCGCGTGCGATGGAATTGCCTTTTATAGATTTAGATGAGGCGGTAAGTGCAGGTGAATCGCGCAGTATTGAAACTATTTTTTCAATGGAAGGTGAGGTTGCTTTTCGCGGTTTGGAGCGGAAATATCTCAAGCAGATCACAGATAGTTTGCCATCATTTGTTTTGTCGACAGGGGGAGGTACGCCATGTTTTTATGATAACATGATGTATATGAAGAAGCATGGGGTAACAGTTTACTTACAAATGGATGTTGTGACTTTGGTGCATAGGCTGGTAAATTCAACTACCGAACGTCCGTTGCTCAAGGGCAAGGGGGAATTGGAATTGCACGATTTTGTCAAGCGTCATTTAGAAGAGCGCAAAGAATTTTATGAGGAAAGCGATGTTGTGTTCCCGGCAATAGGCTTTAACAAAGTGAAGCTAAGTCGTCTTTTACAGCTTTTGAGCACCATCAGTTAGGTTGGCTGCTGGCTCAATGTGAATTAGTACATCTGTGATTTCAGGAAGTCGTTCCAGTAAATGATCTTTCAATCGATGCGCAATGTCATGTCCTGCGGCTACCGTTAGTTGGCCATCCACTTCCACATGTAGGTCGACAAGATAAAACATGCCTGTTTTTCGCACAAAACACTTTTCTGTGTCCACCACGCCTTCTACATCCGCAGCGTGCCTGCGAATATTTTCTATGAGGTCGTCATGACTATGTTCGTCCATTATTTCGCCAAGGGCGGGTCTGAAAATGAGGTAGCTGTTGTAGAAAATGAAGCCTGAAGCAAAGAGAGCAGCCCAGTCATCCGCTTGTTGAAAGCCCTCACCTCCAATAAGTGCTATGCTAATTCCGATAAACGCCGCAATAGATGTAATAGCATCGCTCCGGTGGTGCCAGGCATCGGCCATGAGGGAGGTGCTATTGGTTTCTTTTCCTCGCTTCAAGACAAGTCGGTAAGATATTTCCTTCCAAATCACGATAGCTCCCAGGACCATCAAAGTGAACGGCTCGGGAGCATCATGCGGCGTTTGTATGTTATGAATACTTTCGATGGCAATGGCAGTGGCTGTAATGATGAGAAAACCTACCACAATAAAGGTAATCAGCGTTTCTGCCCGGCCATGCCCGTAGGGGTGATTCGCATCTGCTGGCCTACTGCTATATCGGATGCCAAACCAGACCAAAAAAGAAGCAAAAACATCGGTGGTTGATTCAATGGCATCCGCGATCAGCGCAAACGAATTTCCGAATATACCTGCCGCCCCCTTGATAATGGCTAAAAGCACATTACCAAACAAACTAAAGCGCACTGTTTTAAGGGCTTTTTCCTGTATGTCAATGCGGGGTGACATGCTTGCGAAAGTACAAAACCGATGGCGCATTCAACCACCCGCTTTAAGTGAACTGTGACACAAGTTGCAGAAGTTGGTCGTTGTGCGGAATAATTTCGTTAAAAAAAACAGTGAAGAACTGGAAAGATAGGTTGACCGGAATAGTTTTGACGGTGCTTCTTGGAGTTATAGCGTTGATTGTATCTGCGTTGTTTCCCGATCATTTAAGTAGTATCATGGTGGCACTTTTTTTAGGGATGGCGGTAGGGAATACTGTTCGTCTTCCGTCTTCATTTGATTCAGGAATAAATTACAGCAGCAGCAAACTACTGGAATGGGCCATTGTTTTTTTGGCCTTCAGCATTGAGTATTCGAGCATTGCCTCCTTAGGCGCATCGAGCTTTGTGCTAGTGGGTTCTATGATGCTAATTATGCTGGTGGCCAGTTACTATTTATCGAAGCGGTTTCGTTGTCCGGGCACCACTGGATTGCTCATTGGTTTTGGCACTACGGTATGCGGTTCATCGGCCATTGCAGCCTTGGCGCCAAGTGTTTCGAAGGAGAAAGAAGATATTGGAATAGCCATGGCCGTGGTGAATTTGCTGGGAACCATCGGTATGCTTGCCTTGCCGTTCGTTTTGCTTCAGGTAGGCTCCGATGAAAAAACAATCGGGCTGATGATTGGAGGATCGCTCCACTCGGTTGGAAATGTGGCAGGGGCAGCTTATTCGATTGGGGATGGGGTAGGAGAGCTTGCAATTACCATCAAACTGGCGCGTGTGGCTATGTTGTCGCCCGCGTTGATTTTAATGAATTTCCTTGTGAATCGCGACAGTTCAGGGAGTTGGATGCGCCACTTCAAATTGCCTTGGTATTTGTGGACGTTTGTGGTAGTGACGATTTTGATGGCCATTCTTCCTTTGTCGGATACGTTGCTTCAGGTTTTACATTCGGTAGGTAAGGCGGTTTTGGTAGTTGCGATGGCGGGTATTGGATTGAAGATCAGTATTAAGAAGTTGGTACAATCGGGGAAGAAGGGGTTGGTATTTGGGGTGGTTGTATTTGTTCTACAAGTGCTGGTTTTGTTGGGTTTGATGCAGGTTTTATAAGCTATACGCAATCTTACTATTTCAAGAATCCTACTTGATTTAGCAGCCTTTCAATTCACTTTGAATCTGGAAAATTAAAATGGTGTTGGTTGTATTTAGGCGAAGCTGGCTGGGGGACTAAATCTGGTGTTCTAATGAACGAAAAAGCTATACGTCATCTTTCTATAAAAGCCTGTAGTTGTGAAATAGTCATTTTGCGTATAAGGCTGAATGTCAAGTCCAGTGTGTGTTTTCCGAAAAATACACTCTTCTACATACCCCAATACATCCTCGCTCAAACTAGTCCGCTCCCAAGGTTGTCTTGTGCCTTGAATTACCCAGTATAGGTCAAGCTGAAAAGCTATACGTCATCTTTCTATTAAAGCCTGAAGTTGTGAAATAGTCATTTTGCGTATAAGGTTGAATTGCCCGCCCAGCTAGTGTTTCACGAAAACCATACCATCAGCATCTCCATCATTCCCCTCCCCCAAGTACCCTGCTCCGAAGCATTTCTTCCTACCTGGTGCCTCCTCATAAATCAAACTGCAAAACTATACGCATTTGTACTATCAGACTTCCAAATCCATAGAATAGTCATATTGCGTATAACCGTGAAATAGTTGTAAAAACTAGTGTTTCGCCGAAATGTGCCCCAAAATTTATCCCAACAAAAAAGCCCTACCGCTTTTGCGATAGAGCTCCCTTTCGTCGGGGTGGCAGGATTCGAACCTGCGACCCTCTGGTCCCAAACCAGATACGCTAACCGGACTGCGCTACACCCCGAAAGTATTTTTGCAGCTTACGCTGTACTTATTAAAATCACCGCGAGAGATGATCCAGCGGAGAGACTGGGACTCGAACCCAGGGACCAGTAAACCCGGTCACAGCTTAGCAGGCTGCTGCATTACCACTCTGCCACCTCTCCAACGACTTTTCGTCGGACGGCAAAAGTACATATTATTCTGAATGTTCCAACACTTGCTCGAAAAAAATCAAATTTTCTTTTCCGGATACGCAATACGTGAATGATATATGTTCAACAACTTGCGCAGAAACACGCTCTTAATCAAGCCAATATCCCTGAAAGTCAAAGGCGAATTGTCAAATTGCCCCATCGCCTGCTGGGCGTCTATGATCCGATCTATCAATGCTGATAAACTCGCTTCACTATACTCCGCTAAACTTCGCGAACTGGCCTCCACAGCATCGGCCATCATCACAACAGCGGTCTCCCGCGTAAACGGCAATGGTCCAGGATAACGAAACAAGCGCTCATCCACTTCCGTGCCCGCTTGGGTCGCCTGGTGGTAAAAATACTCCACCCGGGATGTGCCGTGGTGGGTGCGAATAAAATCAATGATCTCCTCTGGTAAACGCGCCTTGCGAGCCATCTCTATGCCGCTGATGACGTGAGATACTATCACCCTCGCACTCTCCTCGGGCTCTAATTTGTCGTGTGGATTGACCCCGTGCTGATTTTCGGTGAAAAATGCGGCCATAGAGGTCTTGCCAATATCATGATACAACGCCCCTACACGAACCAACAACTCGTTGCCCCCAATTTCATGTATCGCCTCCTCAGCTAGATTCGCCACCTGTAAACTGTGCTGAAAGGTGCCGGGTGCCTTCTCGTTTAACTCTCTTAATAGTGCATTGCTGCTATCGCTGATCTCTAAAAGACGAATTTCAGACAAAAAGCCAAAACTACGCTCAAACAAGAATATCAGCGGAAAAGCCATCATGGTGAGCAAAGCGTTTCCACCCAACCACGCAAAATCAAGGAAAGAAATCCCATCAAAATTGCCCTCTTGTATGACACGTAAGGCGAAAAACGAAAGGGAGTAAGCGATCAACAATATGAACGAGGCCATGAAGAATGCAGACCTTCGCGCCACACTCTTCATACCATACAACAACAATACCCCCGCAAAAATGTGCAATATCACAAACTCAAATGATGCAGGTACAATGAATCCAAGCAAGCACACATTGATCACATGCACCAATAAGGCCAATCGACTGTCGTAAAAAGCCCTTAAAACAATCGGTACTATGCACAAAGGTGCCAGGTACACACTCAAGGTCTCCGCTGCCATGGTGCCTTTCAACATCAACGCCATCAGCAACAGTAACAACAATAAAAAGGTTACCCGAGTGGGCTGATCGAAAATCTCAGGCCGCACCATGTAAACAATCACGGTGATGCTCAATAATCCCAATCCTATCAAGAGGGCCTGCCCCAGTAAGATAACCCACCAACTGCGGCGCATCCCATCATTTGCTTCAAAATTGGCCTTGATAGCCTCCAACTCTCTGTATTCCTTGCTGCCTATTCGCTCCCCCTTTCGAATCACCAACTGCCCCTCTTTGAGTTCACTTTTTTTCAGCGGAATGGCATTGATCCGAGTTTCTACAAGCTTCAATGTGGCATCTGAATCATAAGTCAAATTGTATCCAATGGTGTTTTCCAAAGCCTCATGGATGTACTCCGGTCCAGACCGCTTGTCGGAGCCAAACCGCTCTATAGCCGTGGTGAGGGTGAGCAAGTCTCCCAAACGCACATCGGCCGCGTAGGCCCCCTCTATAACGCGAATCATGTGCATGTCACTGAACATCTCGTGCTGCGGATCAATATCAATGACCCCAACTTGGTAGATATCCCGCAAAGATGATTCAATCAATGCCACGGCATACTCTATCGCAGAGTCTTGCTTCATGGATCGACCGGTCCAAGCCGAGAAATCCACAGGATTCATGTATGAAACTACCTCGGTCGCTATGTCCCTCGCCATGGCCAGTTGCCGCTGCTCTACCTCTGTTTTGCGTCGGTATACCGGAATGGCTTCGGCTCGAATGGCTTCTTGTTGCGCTTCCAACTCGGTTGGCATCAAATGAACATCCATATCAGCCGGCGAATACAAATCATCGTAACCCCATATCTGGCCTTCAAAGTAGGTAAACCTAAAGTTCCCCTCTCTCGGATATAGATACAATAATCCAGCTAAACAAAGGAGCATCAACACCGAGATCAACAAGGTGTTGTGACCGTCGCGAATGACATCAAGTAACCTGCGCATTGTGCGAAGGTAACAACTCCTAACTTGATTGAAGGAGGGCATTTTTGGGAATGTGAAAATACCTTGGTGAATAACCCTCGCTTTCATGGCAGCCACCTATCTTTGCGCTATGATCTCTGACGTGGAACTCTTTCTGAATGCAGCGCAAAACAATCTCCTGCTCGATGTGAGGTCGCCAGGTGAATACGCTATCGGACACATTCCAGGAGCCGTTTCATTCCCCCTTTTTTCCGATCAGGAAAGGGCAGAGGTTGGCACCATTTACAAACAACAAGGTCAAGAACAAGCGGTTGAACACGGGCTAAAAATTGTAGGTCCGAAACTGGCTGAGTTTGTTACTTCAGCCAGACAATTGGCCAACGGAAAAGACATTTATTTGTACTGTTGGCGAGGTGGAATGCGTTCCAATTCCATGGCGTGGCTGCTGAGAACAGCCGGATTTTCAACCCATCTGCTTGAAGGTGGTTACAAAAAGTACCGAAACGTTGTTTCTGATGGGTTTAACCATTT
>JBJOIB010000304.1:0-5545 GCA_046047375.1 Bacteroidota bacterium | reverse complement strand
AACTCCGCACTGAAGATACCAAAGAGCAGCACTATCTGAATCTGTTGAAAATAAGCATGTTGAACTACGACGAAGCTTTGTTCACAGATGTTACCAATTCTTTCTTGGCAGACCACAGCATTGAATTGTTGTTTGAACGGTTGTTCTTGCCCTTCATGCAGCAGGTTGGTGTGTTGTGGTTAACAAGCACTATTTGTCCGGCCCAGGAGCATTTCATTTCGAATCTTCTCAGACAGAAGCTGTTTCGTTGGATTGATGAGTTGCCGGATGAAGCGGATAGTGAAAAGCCCCTGCTGGTGCTCTATCTGCCTCAAGGCGAGATCCATGAAATTAGTCTTTTGCTCATGCATTTTTATGCACGTAAGCGGAAGTACCGCAGTGTTTTCCTCGGACAGAGTGTTCCTTTTGAAGACTTGATGCAGATTGCAGCGAAATTTCCAGAAGCGCGTTTTATTACATATTGTACTACCAACCCTACACCCAAGAACGCCCAGTTCTATGTGGATCGTCTTCACAGGGAATTCGTGAATCATTCGGTTTCATTTTATCTGGGAGGTCGGATGTTTGCTGAGGCGAAAGCACCAGCCGGAGGTCAGATTCAACTTTTTGTATCTGGAACCGATCTTGTTAATTCGGCAATGGCCTGATAATCAACATTGTATGTGTTTTGTTTAAAAAATCTGTTAAAAAGATAAACAAAACGTATTTCGTGTCTGAAAATGTTTAATCTTTGTATCGAAAGGTTAAACAAAAAAGTATGTCAACAATCGAATTCAACAATTTGCTGGTTTCTCACAGAGAGTTCCTTAAAGGGTTCGCCTACAATTTTACCAGAGATCATGAAGATGCTGACGACCTGATTCAGGATACTTTTGTCAAAGCACTTCGATACAAAGACAATTTCCGTGAGGGCACCAACATCAAGGGATGGTTGTTCACCATCATGCGGAACATCTTCATCAACAATTACAAGCGTCGTAAATTCCAGAACACGATCACAGATTCTACAGACAACCTGTATTATTTGAACGCGTCACAAGACATGCGATATGACAGTGTGACAGGAAAGATTGACGAGAAAGACATTCGTGCTGCAATCAATGGATTGTCTGACGATTTCCGTCGTCCGTTCACCATGTTCACTGAAGGATTTCACTACGATGAGATTGCTGACGAACTTGGGATTCCGATGGGAACCGTGAAGAGCCGCATCTTCCACGCACGGAAAAAGTTGATGGGTCAGTTGGCTGATTACCGCTGAGCAATCTTTACGAGGTAGTCGTTGTGTTTACCGCGGGCAGCGATTTCGAAACCAAGATTGAGCTCTTCGCAGATAGTCTGCAGTAGAGTTGGATCTGGATAAATCCACTCGAACTCGCTTTGCATGGCTTTCCATTCGAGCTCAAAGAATACTTCTCCGAAGTAACTGGAATTGTCATCTGGTTCACCGAAGTATGTGATGTCGGAGGTGTCTCCGAGAATACACCCGCCTTCATTGAGTAAAGAGGCAGCGTGCGCGATCAACTTTTTTGTGCCCTCTACAGTCTGTCCCATGCCTAACCCGTTCATCAGAAGGAGAATGGTGTCGAATTTTTTCTCGTTGAACAGGAAAAAATCAGAGGCTATAACCTGCTTGACACCTCGCAGGCGACAAACATCTGCCGCTTTATTGGATATTTCGAGCGCGGTTACAGATTTCTGCATGTCTTGTAAGGCAATGCTATGGCAACCTGCTGCTGCTCCCACGTCGAGTATTTCGCCCGTTGCAAGCTCCAGGGCTTTCTTTTCGAGAACAGGCATTTGGGCGTATTTTCTGAAGAAGTAAGAAGGAGGTAGCGGGTCTTGAGGCAATCCGTCAATAGAGACCTGAATGGCTTCGTCGTCTCCGTTTAACTGATACGCCATGAAAGCTTCACCGAAGATATCATCGTTCATAGAACAAAGTTGCAAGAGACGTTGTGATTTCCAACAGGGAGCTGCTCATTTTTTTTTCGCAAAATTTTCATCGGTTGAGCAACCAAATGTCCGAACTTCGTGTCTTCTGACTATACCAAGGTATTTTGCACGGTTATGAAAAATCGCTTACTACTTATTGTCCTTTCCATTTTCTTCTTTTCTGGAGGAATAATAGCGCAACCAACAGTAACATCAGGCCTAACACTTGAACAATATGTAAACGAGATTTTGCTCGGTTCGGGGGTTGAGGCATTCAATATTTCGTTTACCGGAGATCCGGTGCAGATCGGCTATTTGGAGGGAACAGACCCTGCCGAGTTCCCTATGGCTGGAGGACTTGTGCTTTCGAGCGCCGGTGCTTCCAACATTGCCAGCGATGGTTGTCTTGGTTTTGAAGAAGTTCCGTTTGGTAGTGGGGTATCTGGAGAACCTGATTTGTTGAGCATTGCGAACTCTGTTCCGCCGATGATCGGACAGGCCTTCAACGTTGGATCTGTAAACGACGTGTGCATTCTCGAGTTTGACTTCATTGCGACGGGAGATACGGTGAAGTTTAACTACATCTTTGGATCTGACGAGTATTTAACGTGGGTGAACTCATCGTTCAACGATATTTTTGCCTTCTTCCTTTCAGGCCCTGGTATCACTGGTCCTTACGACAGTCCAGCTGGATTTCCTGACGGAGCCATCAACATCGCGCAAGTGCCGGATACAGATCCACCACTACCCATCACCATTTCATCGGTGAACAACGTGTTGAATAGCGAATATTACGTAGACAATCCAGGGGGCGACGGAATTTGCATCAACGGGTATACCATCAAATTGGAGGCGATTGGGGAAGTTATTTGTGGTGAAACTTACCACATTAAACTGGCTATTGCCGATGGAAGTGATACAGCATTGGAGTCTATTGTGATCTTGGAAGAGGGTTCTTTCACCAGTAACTCAGTTGTTCAGGTGGATTTATCCATAGACGTAGGTGGTCCGGAAGCCGATACTATGTATGAAGATTGTGGTATAGCTTCTCTGACTTTTACACGTCCCATCGAAACCGTTCTGGATATTGAAGAGATGGTTATTATTGAGTATCAAGGAACAGCCATCAATGGTGTAGACTATACCTTGTTGCCGGATACCGTTATTTTCCCTCCAGGAGTTCAAAGCGTTAGTTTTGAAGTAGATGCATTTGAAGATGGTATCGCTGAAGGAACTGAGACCGTTATTTTTGAAATTCTCAACCTTGCTGCATGTAACGGTGATGGTCTGACAAGTTATTTTGAATTCTTTATCGCCGATGAGCCGGAGCCTTTGGTGGTAGAAGGATATACTACAGAAATGTGTCAAGGTGCTGTGCTCGAGATTGAACCGATCATTTCTGGTGGATATGGGAACTTTACCTACGAATGGTCGACAGGTGAGAATACAGCAACCATCGATGTCAGCCCGAATGCTACTACCACATACAACGTAATTGTAGGCGATACCTGTGGTATGCCATCTGATAATGCGGATATATTGGTGAATCTACTCGTGTTCCCGCCTCTGGAAGTCTCTATAGATAACGGAGATATTACGTTGGACTGCAACGGAAGTGAGTTTATGACTGCAACAGCCACCGGAGGTGATGGTGTTTATAGCTGGACATGGGAATCAGAAGATGGTACCAACCTATGGGGATTTGGTAACAGCTTGTGGTACAGCTCTTGGCAGGGTGCAGATCAGATTGTGGTGATTGTGGAAGATGGATGCGGATTTGAAGTGTCTGACGTCGTGAATGTCTCTCTCAATGTCCCTCCAATAGTTGCCGATGTTCCTGATGAATTGACTGTTCTATGTAATGCTAACTTCACCATCGATCCCGATGCTTCAGGAGGAGGTGGCGGTGGATTGAATTTCACCTGGATGAACGGATTTAACTGGATTGGCTTCGATCCAACATTAACTACTTCTACGAGTCAAGATTTTACCATTGACTTGATCATCAGTGACTGGTGCGGTCAATCAGAAGAATATGAAATCGATATTGTGGTTGATAGCCCACCGATAACCGTGAATATGCCTACCGTATTGACAGGACCATGCACAGAAACCTTTGAAGTGGTTGCCTTTACAGATGGAGGTAGCGGAGGTGGAACCTACCAATGGTACGTGAACGGACAATTGGAGGAGACAGGGAATAACGTTAGCAACATCACACCACTCGATTGGCAAACATTTGATGATGCTCAAATTGAACTATCGGTAACAGACGGTTGCGGCGCATCCAATACAGGTACTACCTTGATTGATATCGTGAACCCACCTTTGGAAATCGAAATTGGCGAAAACATCAACGCAAGTTGTATTGATAACACAGCAATCGATGTAGACATATTGAGTGGGGCTGGAGGTTACACCTATGAGTATTTTGTAGCAGGCACTTCTTTCGCTACCACTGAGGATATCGTTCTTCAATCGTTTGTTACGGTTCCTGTATCTGTGATTGTCAATGATGGATGTGGAGGCACTGCACAAGACGAATTGATGTATATCATTCCTGACATTCCTCTTGAACTAGCACTCAGCGCTGATACGGCTATTTGTGCAGGAGATGCGATAACGATTTCGGCTTTGGCTTCTGGAGGAGAGGGTGGATTTTATTACTACTGGCCACTCCTTGGTCAATATGGTGAAAACCAATATGTTGCACCTTATTCTTCTACCGGGTTTGAAGTAATCGCCACTGATATTTGTGGGGAAACAATTAGTGGAACAGTGAATGTAGAAGTTCAGTTCTTGTTCAGCAATTTCTACGTTGAAAACCTTGAAAACGACGAATACCAGTTTACCGCTACTCCTGAACCGGCATGTGAAGGGTGCATTTACGGGTGGAATTTCGGTGATGGAGACACAAGCGACGAAGAAGCACCACTCCATCAATACGACGGGTTGGATTCCTATATTGCCTCGTTGACCGTGACCAATGAAATAGGATGCACCGATTCTTCATATACGCTTATCATGGGGCCGGTGAATCTTTACATTCCGAACGCATTTTCGCCGAACAACGATGGCATCAATGATGTTTTCAAAGTGTTCGGTAATGGAATACTGACCTTTTAATTAGCCATTTTCAACCGTTGGGGTGATTTGGTGTATTTCTCGGAAGACATCAATGATTTTTGGGATGGAAGTTACAATGGAAGCAACCATTACATCCAAAATGAGGTTTACTCTTATGTCGTAAGGGTGAGAGGAATTAATACGGATGGTATCGAACGATCGGGTTCGATAACACTGTTAAGATAAGAAAGAGCCCCTTCAAGGGGCTTTTTTGTTGAGAATCCAACTTTACTCAACTCCCGAAAGGGGAAGTTTTTATGATTCGTTGTATCAGGGTATCTTTGCAACCCTAAACATGAAAGGAAGGTGAAGAAAATTTTCGCATTGGTTCCGGTATTGATGGCTTTTTTGTCAAATGCACAGCCAACAGTAACCACTGGATTGACATTGGATGAATATGTAAATACCTACCTCCTGGGGAATGGTGTAACAGCATTCAACATAACATCAACGGGTTTGCCGGAGCAAATAGGATACATGGAGG
>JBJOIB010000303.1:0-2754 GCA_046047375.1 Bacteroidota bacterium | reverse complement strand
CACGCAATTTATCGTTGCGGATAACCAATAGGGTATCTACCGCTTCACGCATTTCCGCGAGACCATCATTGGCTTGCTGACTGCGGCGCTTACCTTCGAAAACGAAAGGAACAGTAACAATACCAACGGTAAGAATCCCCATTTCGCGAGCAGCACGAGCAATGACCGGAGCCGCTCCAGTGCCTGTTCCACCTCCCATACCGGCTGTTACGAACACCATAGTAGTGTTCTCTCCGATGATGGTCTTCACGTCATCCAGATTTTCAACCGCAGCATTTCTCCCTACTTCTGGAATTGAACCAGCCCCGCGGCCTTTGGTCAAGGTTTCTCCGAGTTGAATTTTGATCGGAACCGGACTAGAATCCAGCGCCTGTGCGTCAGTATTGCAAACAATGAAGTCAACCCCCTTGATTCCCTGGGAATACATGTAATTAACTGCATTGCTACCTCCGCCTCCTACACCAATCACCTTGATGATGGACGACTGCTCACGCGGCAAATCAAACCGCATCATGTCAAAAAACTGCTCTTCCATTGACTGCTTATTTAACTGATCGCCAGACGATTGACCATTCAACCGACTGCTATTCTCAGTGTAGGCAAGAAAATAAATATCTCAACAGACTTGAAAAGAATTTCTAAAATCCATTCACCATCTGTTGTTGAAAAGTGGGCGTTTTTTTTGCTTGGAAATCTCGATTTCAGGAATCCGGTTCATCTTCACCACTGCGAGCAACGATCATTTGGTCGTAAGCCCGGTCATTGGGTTCCCACAATTCGATTCGCCTGCCATCCGGGTCAAGCACATGTACAAACTTTCCGTATTCGAAGATTGCCACTTCATCCAATGGAAAAATACCTGCTGATGCCATCTGTTCAAGCATGAGCTCCAGGTCATCAACCCTGTAATTGACCATGAACTGTTGTTCCGGATCACCGAAGTATTCGGCATCAGTTCCAGACGGATTCCACGCGGTAAAACCCTTGCTCCCATCTGACTTATACCATTGAAAACTGGTTCCATACGCATCGGTATTCAGTCCCAAATGATCCGAATACCACTTTCGCGTAGCGGCTGGATTTGCACACCTGAAAAAAATGCCTCCTACGGCATTAACACGGGCTTTTTTCATGAAACAATGGATTGAAGTGCCTGAACGACCATTACTATACCCGCCAGACCCATGGTGTAAACTACCAAGCGAAGGAACGAAACCTGACTCATTTTTGCCAGATATTTCTTCCCAATTAAATTGCCGAAAAAAGCCCCCACGCCTATGGCAAGTCCGGCATACAACGCATCATCTCCAAGTAAATCGAGCATGTAGTACGTGGGTAGTTGCACCAAGGCAATAGCAAACGAATTAAACGCCTTGGTGGCAACCAACTGCTCTTTCGTGATTCCATAGTTGAGGTAAAACGCATTCAATACAGCGCCTGTGGCTCCTGCAAGCGTTGAAATGGCAGCAACAACGAACCCCAAGGGAGCAAAATAACTTCGCTTCATTTCGAAAGACCGCTCGACCCTTCCGAATTTGAATTGAACCAAGGTCGAAACCAGAAAAAGGCCTATACCCAGTTGGATCCAATCAGGATTTACATGCCTGAGCAAACTACCTCCTGCAATCACTCCTACCGCAGCAAAGGGCAGGTACCAGGCCACAACATCAAAACGGATGTGTTTCCAAAAAAGCACCATGCGCGCAGGTCTTCCAATAAAATTTCCGAGGTTCACCGCAGGAGCAACAGAAGCTACTGGAACGAACAACGATGTGTATGGCACAAGCAATAAGGCTCCACCCCCGCCTGAAATGGTTGAAAAAGCGAAAGCGACTGCTCCGCCAGCCACGAGTGCGAAGAATAGCAGAATATCCAAACTAGACAGAAAACACCCGCGATAAATCGTCGAAGCCTTTAAATTCCCAAACGTTTCCATCCGGGTCAGTGATCATGAAGATCTTCTGCTCTCCTATTTCGCCGGGCATAAGCACTTCAGGACCGTATGTAAAAGGCACACCACCTTCGGTTAGCTTGCTACTTAACTTGTTCCATACAGACATTTCAAGTATGACTCCGAAGTGGCGCAAAGGATAGCCCAAGCTTGGATGAAAATGATCAGAAGCCGCACGGAGCGAATTACCTACTTCCTGCACCGTAATCTGGTGTCCAAATAGATTCACATCCAACCAGCCTGGACCGGTTCTACCTAGCTCCGCCTTGAGAACCCCGGTAAAAAAATTGCGCATGGCGTTCAGATTGTTCGTCGGCAATGCGAGATGGAATAATGCTTTCATACGAATCCCAATTGTTCACGTGTATATTTACGCGATTCGGTTGGAGAAGTTCGAACAAAAACACACGTTTAAAACGACCTCCATCGCCTCTTTTTTCAACTAGTCATTGTCAATGATACCCATGGAAGTCATGAGCCACGTGGCATTCATGCTGGTGCAAACTCCTGCACGCAACGTATAGTCGAACACCAAATCCCCTTGTCCGACAGCTGAAGCGAAATGTGCGTTTTTCACTTCCCTGTGGAACTCATCTTCCAATGAGCACAAGGAGGTATCATGGGTTGCCACCATGGTGAGCACATGTTTTCCGATGAGTTTTTTCACAAATGCCCTCGACCCGGCCTCTTTATCACTCGAATTCGTTCCTTTGAGAATTTCATCGAGCAACACCAGTGTATTCGGATTGTTGTTTGCAGCTTCCAGCAGTCGCACCAGTCTCTCTAGTTCTGCGTAGAAATAT
>JBJOIB010000302.1:0-2863 GCA_046047375.1 Bacteroidota bacterium | reverse complement strand
CCCCAAAACCCCAAAACCCCATCACAAGGAAAATATTATAATCATTAATTATTATTGACCTTAGAACTTGCATTCTACTTGAGCTTTTTGTACTTGAGCTCAATCTAGGTCATATGGTAGTCAAATTCCTCAAACGTTTTAAACTCAAACATGTCCAAACCTTCAATTTCAGCCATCTTCATTTGGTCGAGGGCTGACATTTCGGCAGTGTCATCAGATCCGGTCTTGAATTTGGGAGTCATCGGAGGAGGCATAGCCTAATCAGTGGGGATCGGAGTTGAGTTCAGATGCCGTGGCTTCTACTTGCTTTTCCTGTCTTACACGGTTTTATTTGGAGATTTCCTCGGCGATTTCCTTGGTGCATTCAAAGGCTGGAACGTAGAGTAGGTATTTGGGTCGAATTGAAGCTCGTTGGAAAAAGATTAAAATTGAGGTTCGTTGGAAGCGGGTTTCTAATCTTCAATCGTTTCAATGCTGTCAAAGTTTTTGGGAGATGTTTAGCGGCTACCTGCTTTTTGACCCTTTGTTTTAACCTGCACATGGTTCTCAATTGTTTAGTCGTTTTCATGATTTGGTTATGGCTTCTATTCAAGTTTCATTTTAGCTTCATTCCTCTTTTGGAAAATAAACTCAATTTTCTTCGCTTTCTGATCGAAAGTAAACTAAGTTCTCAATTTCTCTTTATTGTACAAAATGAACTCTCTGGGTTGGTTTTTGCCAATATTGTCCATGAAATCTTTAAACAAGAACCTTTCCATTTTTTCCTCAAGCTCTCGATACTTTTTCCAAGCCCGAGAATGCTTCGCCTAGAGGTAAGCTAATCTGACGTTTTTAATGAGGTCCCAAAATACTAGGGAGATGTTGAAGGTTATGGCCATCAGAATGGCTGCGATGGCTTTGAAACCAAGCTTGTACCTGAACTCCACATCTGGTATGAAATCTGTGAATAATATCAAGCAGTAGTGGCTGAAAAGCAGGAATGCTTCGTTGGTTTTTTCTATTCTGTTTTGCCAAGGGGTGGACAGCGGTGAGAAGTCGTAGTAGAATTTAATTACAGTTAAAGACGTAAACATGTTCACGTATAGGTTTATCACCAACGTCTGGTCCAGCAACACCGTGGAGAACGCTATAAGCAAGCGACGTATGCAGAACAACGTGGTGTACATGTAGAAGGAGCGGCAAATTGGGTTCAGATTCTAATAAAGAGTGCCGTACTGGGCTACGAATTCCTCCTCTGTTGCCAGCCCCTGGTACTTTCTAAGGAAAAACCAGGAGAAAATTGGGAGGGCCAGCAGCACTAGGAGCTGCATCACGCTGGACCCGATGTCGTGGTGTTCGTAGAAAGCCGTAAACACTAAGATGCATGTTGGGAAGTATGTCTGGATTTGCGATCTGAACACACTCGAAAACATGATTTTGTGTTTGATTTTTATGAAAATGGTCTGCAGAGCTTTCACTTTTAGGCCGACCACCACAACTGCAATGGCAAACGCAAGGAAAATTGAACTTGTCACAAACAATCCTTGGCCCACCAAGATTTTCTGGAGAGTGTGCATCCTATTAAAGACATGATTGTTTAGGAAAACTTGCACACTAGGTTGATCGAGGATTTTGAAGTATACCATGCCCTTTATTACTTGAAGCACAAAACTTAAATTACCGGGAAGTGCGATCTTTCTGTAGTCATCAAGGTTGATCAGGAGCTGGGACATGTTGTAGAGGGCCCATACACGGGTCATACTCACGGACATGAAAATCAAGAACACAAATGGGATGATCAGAGTAATGAACATAGCCGTTTGGACACTTGTTCCTGTGGATTTTAAGGCCTGGTAGTCTTCTTCTGTGGCAAACTGGGTCGGCACTTTAATTCTTTCGATTGTGTAGTTCTCTGCAAGCAACTGCATTCCGTCCATTGATCTGAATAGCTGGTTCTCGACGAACTTCACGTTGAGCAAATCCTTAATCTCAGTGCTAGAGACATACAGAGGATTGGAGAAGTACAGCTTCAAAAGCAATTACTTATGCGTGAATTCCAAAATCTTGTAGTCCAAGAGGACTGGCGTCAAATCTTCAATATCATTCACTGCAAAAGTGGTGTACTTGAGCTTGATGACTTAATCTATGTTATCGTTAACATAAGTGAGGTTGAGCATGGTATAAAAGGACAGGTTGAAGAGGTCTTCTGAGAAAACGAGGGTCAGCTCCCCGTTCTGATTGAACTTCTGTTTGTAGATTTCAATTGGCTCCTCTCGTCTCAATACTCTGGTGAAGTTGGTGAAGTTTGGATTGAAACCTAATCCACTTTCCACGATATGCTTGAACTCCACCGGGACCTCAACTTCAGGTCTCTCAAAAACAAAGGTGTTGTAGTTGGGCTTTGGTCTGATGATCACCAAGAAAAGGTAGCTTGTTTCCAATCCGTAGCTGCGAAGGGTAACGTTCACGCTGTTGATGCCGAACACGGTCTCGTTGATGTTATGCATCACAAAGAAGTTTCCATCAATCTCGAGGTCAAGGCCCGAGATTATGACGTCAGTTTGGTAAATTGCCTGGATCAGCGGAATCTCAAACATGATCGAGTCTCCTGGCATAACTTCGTCGAAAAACTGGTCTTTAATTGGAGTCATAAACTTGGGAGTTGGATCCACGGGAATCGTAATGTTGTAGACCACCGTGTTCTTGAACTGCTGGATGAGCCAGTTGTCAAAATCGTAACTGGCAAAATTGTTGAGGCACCTCAGGCACACCTGGTAGATGTACCCATCTTCCACACTGTCGCTCGCGTATAAGTTCCAGGGGGCTGATGATTCAAGTTTGACATATTCGGAATTGAAAGGCACCACTCCGCACTTACCTGACT
>JBJOIB010000301.1:0-10134 GCA_046047375.1 Bacteroidota bacterium | reverse complement strand
CGACTTCAACCTCACCGATAAAACCATGGGATTTTACGGGCGAAAAACCACCACGTATAAGGATTTCGTCATCAACAAGGCTCAAACCGATGAGTTTTATACCGGAATATCAGACATTGTTGTGGACGATAAAGCGGCGGATTACGACGATGCTTACTGGGAAGAACATCGGCACATCGATTTGACAGAAAACGAAAAAGCCGTGTACACCATGGTAGATTCGATTAAGAACATTCCGCAATTTCGAACGGTGGCCGACATTGTCAACCTCGTTGTCAATGGGTACTACGTTCGGGGAAATTTCGAATTCGGCCCGTATTTCACCACATACAGCTTCAACCCGGTGGAGGGAAATCGCTTCCGACTCGGTGGTCGCACATCGAACGAATTCTCAACGCGTGTTATGATTGAAGGTTATGGCGCCTACGGTTTGCGCGACGAACGCTTCAAATACGGCGGTGCTGTGACCTGGATGTTGAGCAAACAACCGCGCATGGTGTTGAATGTGAATGGAAAACGCGATGTGGAGCAGCTCGGACAAGCCCCTGGTGCCTTTCGAACAGATAACGTGCTGGCCAGCTTGTTCAGGCGCAACCCGGCCAATAAACTCACCGACGTAACGCAAGGAGAAGTGTCTTTGGAGCGCGAATGGTTCTATGGGTTTTCGAACACCCTTATTTTTACGCATCGGATTCTCGCCCCACTAGGCGCGCTCAGCTATGACAGGCTGGATGATCAGATGAAATCTATAGCGGTGAACAACCTCACCACCTCTGAAGTAACCCTGTACACGCGGTTTGCCTACAAAGAAAAATACCTCTCGGGCGAATTTGAGCGGGTGAGTTTGGGAACAAAATACCCGACTCTGGAGGTGGCTTACAGCAAAGGAATCAAAGGATTGATTGAAGCGGATTACGACTACGACAAGGTGGTGTTACGCGTGAAAGACAAAGTGCGATTTGGCCCCTTTGGATACGCTCGGATCGGCATTGAAGCCGGTAAAATTTGGGGTGCACTCCCCTATCCGCTGTTGCAGCTGCACCAAGGGAATGAAACCTTTTTCTACGACGAAACAGCCTTCAATACCATGAACTTTTTTGAGTTTGTGAGTGATGAGTGGGTATCAGGATCCATTAGCTACCATGCAGAAGGGTTGTTTTTAAATAAGATTCCCCTCATGCGCAAACTCAAGTGGCGTGAAGTGGCTTCAGCGAAGGGAGTTATCGGCGGATACAATCCCGCCAATGAATTCGAATTGGTTCGTCCGCCAGAGACATACACCCTGACCAAACCTTTTGTGGAGGCGGCTTTGGGCGTAGAGAACATCTTTAAAATCTTCCGTATCGATGCGCTTTGGAGATTGTCGTACCTCGATCACGACAACATCGTTCGCTTCGGCATTCGGGCCAAGTTCCAGTTCGATTTTTAATGCAAACAGTTGCTGTAATATCGGCAATCTCATTTATTTTTCCCATTTTTAAGTACCTGTTTGACGACTTGCATTTATTTGCTCAAAGCAGCGAGAAATCATATAGTCGAAGGAATTATTCCACCCCAGATCAAAATTTTGGCTAATTTTCAGCCGATTAACACGTATGGAAAATCAGCAAAATTACGGTTCAGCGCCTATTGGCAGGAGTATTCGAAAAATACGCGAGTTGAAAAACTTTACGCAGGAGCAAGTAGCTGAACAACTCGGGATGACACCCAGTGGCTACAGCCGGATTGAACGTGCTGAGGTGGGCGTATCATTGGAAAAGTTGCAGCGCATTGCCGATATTCTTGGCGTTAAGATGAGCGATATAACGTCTTTCGACGACTCGGTATTCTTCAACAACTATGGGCATGCTGAAGGGCAAAGTTTCTCATTTCACCGCGATGATACCGCATGGGAAAAGTTGGAAGAACAGTTTCGCGAACGTATACAAGCTATGCAGGCTGAAATTGACTACCTGCGCAAGCAAAATGAAATACTGCTAAAGAACCTCAAGTAATCAACGCGGTCTGCGCTTGGTTTCTTACCTTTGAGCACTATGCAGTTACGTGCTGAAAATATCGTTAAGAAATACGGAAAACGCTTGGTCGTAAAAGGCGTTTCGTTCAATGTAAACCAAGGAGAGATTGTAGGTTTGCTTGGCCCGAACGGCGCTGGTAAAACAACCTCCTTTTACATGATCACCGGGTTGATAAAGCCCAACGAAGGAACCGTTTACATTGACGACAAAGACATAACCTTTGAGCCTATGTACCGCAGGGCTCAACTTGGGGTTGGATATTTGCCACAAGAAGCCTCTGTTTTCAGGAAGCTGAGTGTGGAAGACAACATCATGGCCATTTTGGAAACGACCAAGCTGTCGAAGGAAGAGCGCAAAGCCCGCCTCGAAGTGCTGCTTGATGAATTTGGTTTGCAGCATGTACGAACCAACCGCGGCGATTTTCTATCCGGCGGTGAACGCCGAAGAACTGAAATAGCGCGTGCTTTGGCCACTGATCCTAGCTTCATTTTGTTGGATGAACCATTTGCAGGTGTTGACCCGATTGCGGTTGAAGACATCCAAAAAATCGTAGCTCAACTGAAGAGAAAGAACATCGGGATTTTAATTACCGACCACAACGTTCAAGAAACCCTTTCGATTACAGACAGGGCCTATTTGTTGTTCGAAGGAAAAATTCTCAAAGCCGGCACGGCTGAAGAACTCGCTGCCGATGAACAAGTACGGAAGGTGTATTTGGGTCAGAATTTCGAGCTCAGGAAACAGAAGATTTTAGACTAAGCGCTCCTGCCGATGCCAAGCGGGCAATGTATTTGCCCAAAATATCAAACTCCAGATTGACCTTACTACCCGGTTGAAAGTGCTTGAAGTTGGTGTGCTCCCATGTATAAGGTATTAAAGCCACAGAAAAACTTGATTCTGAGGAGTTTACAACTGTCAGACTCACTCCGTTCACGCAAATGGATCCTTTTGGAACGGTTACCAATCCTTGAGAAGCGGCCTGTTCTTGGTATTTCACTTCTACCTCCCAACTGCCATCTCTTGGTGTAACGCGCACCACTTCCCCTAGCGTATCCACGTGGCCCTGTACGATATGGCCGTCCAAACGTCCACCCATCACCATGCAGCGCTCCAAATTCACTTCATCTCCCGGTGCAAGCTCTCCAATATTCGATCTGCGTAGCGTTTCCTCAATAGCAGTAACTACGTATTGATTTCCGCTCATGGATACAACCGTTAAACAAACCCCGTTGTGAGATACACTTTGATCTATTTTCAGTTCTGGAGTGAGTGGAGATTCGATGGTGAGATGCACATTGGTGCCTTCTCTTTCTATAGCCGCAACTGTTCCCAATTGCTCAATGATTCCTGTAAACATACTTTATTCGTTGACGGGATTTGCCCCGTCTGATAACTGTATTGTGCCTGAAAAGTTCTCTGGAACAATGCCTGATAAGCGAATGGTATTTACGGTGATGGTGTAAAAGTAGGTTCCATCCGAACAAATCTGACCAGTTTCCGCATCCGTTCCGTTCCAACCCAAATCAGGATCAGCGGTGCGAAACACCAGTCCGCCCCAACGATTAAACACCTGAAAATCAACATCTTCAATGAATTTATACGGAAAAGGATGGAACGTATCGTTGATTCCATCGTTGTTTGGGGTGAAGATGTTGGGCAGGAGGTAAAGCGGACAGTTATCTACACAGAACGATTCACTCAAGACGCTTTCGTTGCGAGCGAAAGATCCATCTGGTTGTTCGAGGAGGCTATCGAGGGCGGTGACGGCGTAACATCCGGCGATTGAGCCGATTTCACCATTTTCGTTGAACACAAAAGCGGTATCGGTAGCGAGGTCGAAGGTAGCGAAGAGCACAAATGGTTCACCTTCTACAGGGGTATAGTAGAGATTGTAACCCATTACGTCATCAGCACATGAGAAGTTGGGGTTGGTCCACACGATGGAAACCGTTTCTGATTCGCAATCACCGTCCACAACAAGATCTGGAGCGCACGGAGGGGTTCTATCGTAGGGTTTTCCGCATATTTCCTGACTATCGTTTATGAGTGGATCAAGTATTCCCTCAACCCCATACGTACCAATGGTGCGAACAAACCAGCAGTATTGCACATTATTCACCAAACCGGTATCCAGGTAAAACGGTTCGTTTACAGTGTCAATTAGCACATAATCCGCATCTGCAGGGCCCCGGCGGTAAATTTCATACGATTCCACTTCCCACGAAACTTCGTGGTTGATGACCAGTCCCATTTCATTGTCGTTCGGCACCAATTCCACAAACACCGATGATGCGTTGGCCGATGAAGAAACCAGGTCTTCTCCTGACCAGAATACAACGCGGTAGTTATGCGGCGTTTCCAAGGTGTTGAGGGAGAGGTGGGTGAAGATGGTATCCTCATTGATCAGGTCCACCTGCTGCGGACTTTCATAAATAAGGTTCGAGGCACCTGCGTATCCTTCACCGTGCAACAATTGGTATTTGTAGGGGCCTGGGAAATTCAGCACATCCAACTCAGTTGGTGGCGACCACGCAATATACATTTCGCCTGTTGCGGCATCCGTTTCAACCACGCTGATATTGGTGATGACCGGTTGGTCTTTGATGATATCTGCGCAGGTTTCTTCAGATACGTAGGATTCAGCTCCATCCGGGAAAACCGTTACAATTCTGTAGCAATATGTGCCTCCGAAAAACAAGCCTTGTGTATCCAAATACGTGTTGTTTGAGAGACCCTGCACGCTTCCCACCAGTTGGTACCCCGCATAGTCAGGCATTCCCACTTCACATTGCGACGGGGTAAAATCAAACGAATTGTTTCGTCGGTACACATCGTATCGTCCTTGTGCTATCTGAGCGGTGTTGTACACATCGAGGCAAGTGTTAACATCCCAGGTCACCGTGATGCTATTCCCTTGAGCCGTAGCAAGAGGATTCTCCACACGCGGACCGACAACAAGGATATTTACGGTTTTGATATCTGTGAGCGACACCTGGTTGTTTTCATCCTCCACTTTAAACATCACCGAGTAAGGTGCCAAGCGGATCTCCTGGCAGCGGGGCGTCCACGAAAACGTACCGCCCGAGGCATTCGAAGTGAACGTTGCGAGGTTGACCACTTGTGTCAGCGGCCCACCAACGGCAGAGAACTCCATGTTATCACCATTTGGGTCGGTAGCAGACACCGTAAGCAAAAGGTTTGAATTCACATCGATGCAGGTATCAGCCGGCACAACAAGTTCAGGCGGGTCGTTGGTGCACAACTGCACGTTCACTTGCATATCGCGAATAACATGTCCAACCTTCACCAATTGGTTCCCAACCCAGCGCCATTCCTCAATTTTGATTGCCAGGTTGTATTCTCCCACAATCTGAGCAGATTCCCAAACAACATCCCCTGTAACGGGGTCAATTTCAAATGTATCATTGGCAGGGCTTACTTCATCAGGGTACACGTATCCTGGCAGCGGGTCACATCCAATGCCATCATCGTTTACATCACCGCCCATGCATTGCACAAGGCTGTACACCAGAATATCCCCATCCGGGTCGTATGCTCCCGGGTTGTGTATCCATCTGCGTTGCAAACAGGCCTGTTCCTTGGCGGGATTCAGCAGCACCACCGAGTTATTGATGCCCGCTTGGGGTGAAATGACCAACTGGGAGGTGATGCAAAAAATCTGATCCACCGAGTTGGGAATATTGAGCACCCCCTCATTGCGGTTCGGGTCTTCTACATATAGGTTGTAAATTCCCGGCCCCCCGTAAGTGTGCACTCCCACATAGATGTTGATTTGGGCATCTTGCCCTCCGACAAACTGAATGGTCGTGCGCTCAAGGCTATCAAGGTTGGCTCCTGGCGCGTCATCGCCCCAGTTGATGTGCAGAAAAGGACGATCGGCGGTCACCGAGGTCTTCGTGCAGGTGGTAATCGTTACTTCATACGTCAATCCTGAAATATGTCTGTATGTTATTTCCCCTGCCCGGTTGTGTGTTGCGAGAGATGAAGCTGAGACTCCGAAAAGGAACAATATGACAAGCCAGAATCTTACCATGCGGATCGAAACAACTAAAATACGCACATCGCGCAGATTCCCCCCCTTTTAGCCCTCAAAATTTTTGTTGTTTTAACGAATCTACGGCCATAGAAGATAGGCGAAGGCGTCCACAAGAAAAGTATACTTATTCGAGTAAGGAGAAAGAATGTAACTTAGCCGTCCAAAGTAGAGCGCATGAAACCACAAATGGAACTTTCCGCTAAAGCGGGCAAAGGGGTGCAGATTTTTCTTGCCAGCGGCAAGGATGCAGCGCCGGCATTGAAAGAAAGCAAGCGAGCCAAGGCCGCGGCGAAAGATGGGAAAGAGCTCTGTGCTATTGCACAAGGAGAAGAAGTAGTTTACCAACTCTTGGTTCCTGCTTTAGAAGCGTCTTCAGTGAAAAGGGAGGCACAGCGCAATGTGGGTTTCCGCTTGTTGGGTTTTTTGAAGCAAGAAAAGGCGAAAGAGGTGAATATCATCCTCGGTGATGCACCTGAAGAGTCTGTTGTTTTGCTCCTTGAGGGCTTTATGCTCGGCGCTTATCAATACCTCGAATTGCGCTCAAACGTTGAGGCATCAGCACATGGAATCAGCACCGTAAGACTGGTGGGCAAAACGCTCTCAAAAGAACGTCTAGCCGCATTGGAAGCAGAAATAGCTGCTGTTTATTGGACACGTGACTTGGTGAATAAGCCGTATTCGCACTTGGATGCTATAGACTTCGCTAAAGCCCTCACCACCATGTCTGAAACCTACGGCATTAAAAGCGAAGTGCTGAATAAGAAGAAAATTGAATCGCTAAAAATGGGCGGATTGTTAGCTGTGAACCAAGGCAGTGTGGCGCCTCCTACCTTCACCATATTGGAATACAAACCAAAAGATGCCGTGAACAAAAAGCCCATTGTTTTGGTCGGTAAGGGCGTGGTTTATGATACGGGCGGCTTGAGTTTGAAACCAACGCCACAGAGCATGGATTTCATGAAGAGCGACATGGCCGGTGCGGCGATGATGGCCGGCACCTTGATGAACGTGGCCGCGCAAAAGCTACCGGTTTACGTTGTGGTTCTCATTCCTGCTACCGACAACCGACCGGGCGGTGACGCCATCACTCCGGGGGATGTAATCACCATGTACGATGGAACCACGGTTGAAATCAAGAATACCGATGCGGAAGGCCGGTTGATTTTAGCAGATGCCCTTTCGTATGCTGCCAAATACAAGCCACAACTGGTGATAGATGCCGCCACCCTAACTGGGGCAGCCGTGCGAGCGATTGGAACCTACGCTTCATGCGTTATGGGCACCGATGAAGCCGCTTTAAAAGTGCTGGAAGACGCTGCGAATCATACCTTTGAGCGCGTAGTTAGCTTTCCACTGTGGCAAGAATACAGAGATGAACTTAGTTCGGATGTAGCTGATATGTCGAATTTAGGCAAGGGCGAAGGCGGACAGATTTCTGCGGGCAAGTTTCTGGAGCATTTCACTTCGTACCCGTGGGTGCACATTGACATTGCGGGCCCATCGTTTTTACCGAGCGCATCTACCTACCGTCCTCGAGGGGCTACTGGAGTAGGCGTTCGACTACTAACCGACTTTATTAAACGACAAATTAAGGCATGAAAGAGCAACATCTATTGCGTGCAGGCATCACCATTGGCGACCCGAACGGCATAGGGATAGAGACCATTTTGAAGGTGTTTTCAGACACCATGATGAATGAGATAGTAACACCTATTATCTATGGAAACACAGATGTATTGCGCTTTCACCGCAAGGTGCTAGACATGCCGGATGTTCGTTTAAATACGGCCCGGAATGCAGAAGACGCGCATCCAAAGCGCATCAATGTGATCAACGTTTGGGAAGACAAGTGGGAACCCACGTTGGGCAGTCCTTCGAAGGAGGCAGGGAAGTATGCCTTTAAGAGTTTAGAGGCGGCTACAGCCGATTTGGCTGCGAACAAGGTCGACATTCTGATCACCTGTCCGATCAACAAAGACACCATTCAAAGCGATCAGTTCTCGTTTCCGGGTCACACCGAATATTTGGCCAAGATGAGCAACGTAGATGAGTCGCTGATGTTCTTAGTGAGTGAAGGCATGCGCATTGGGGTTGCCACGGGCCATGTGCCGCTCAAGGATGTGAGTTCAGTGTTGACGCGCGATTTAATAGTCCGCAAGTTGCGCATTATGAACGAAAGCCTGATGAAAGATTTTGGCATCGTTCGTCCGCGCATTGCCGTTTTGGGACTGAATCCACATGCTGGAGACAATGGATTATTGGGACAGGAGGAGCAGGACATTATTTTACCAGCGATACGGAGTGTTGAAGGCAGCATTATGGCTTTTGGGCCGTATGGCGCTGATGGTTTTTTCGGCACTGCATCCTACCGTCAGTTCGACGCTGTTTTGGCCATGTACCACGACCAGGGCTTGGCTCCTTTTAAAGCGCTGGCTTTTGCAACGGGAGTGAATTTCACTGCCGGTTTACCTATTGTTAGAACCAGTCCTGACCATGGTACCGCGTATGAGATTGCTGGAAAAGGAATGGCGTCAGAAGACTCCTTGCGCGCTGCCATCTTTACTGCCTGCGATGTGTATAAACAACGCAAGGTCTATCGGGAGATGACCGCCAATCCGCTTCAGCCGCACAAAGAAAAGCTGCGTTGACCGGCAGAAAGCATTGGCTTTGATGCATGTCCAACGATTATAGAGACAAACTTTTGTAATTCAAGAGAATTTACTATCTTTGCCGTCCGATTTTTGGACGTATGGGAACGTTATCACCTTATAAGATCCCTTTTTTGGGTTTGAGTGTGGGGTTCCATACGTACGAGTTCGAGTTGGACGATTCGTTCTTTGCAGGATTTGAGTTTTCGGAGATTGAGCACGCCGAGTTGAATGTTGACCTAGAGCTTGAAAAGCAGAGTACCATGATGGTATTGAAGTTTGAAGTTTACGGCAATGTGGAGACGGTATGTGCGCGATGTGGGGAACCGATGGAGATTGCCATTGAGCACGAGGACCGGCTGATTGTAAAATTTGCTGAGTCAACGGGCAGTTCAGAAGATGACATTCTTGAAATTGGCCCGTCCGAACACTTATTAGATCTGAGTCAATATCTTTATGAATATGCTCACTTGGCTTTACCGGGCAGGAGTGTACATGAAGATGAGGAGGACTGCAATCCAGACGCATTGGATTTATTGGATGACCTTTCGGTCGATGATGATCCTGACGAACCAACCGACCCGAGATGGGACGCATTAAAAGACTTGAAATAAAATAGGCAACGATGGCACATCCTAAGAGAAAGCAGTCGAAAGCACGCACCGCGAAACGTCGTACACACTACAAAGCGGAAGCTCCGAATATTGCTACATGTCCAACTACCGGACAAGCGCACTTGTTTCACCATGCTCACTGGTACGAAGGAAAATTGTACTACAAGGGCAAAGTGGTGATGGAAAAAGAAGCATAACGGGTATTTCCTCCGTAAATTCAGGAGCCAAAGGCTCCTTTTTTTGTTTAACCTAAGCGGAAAAAACAGATTGTCAGGCAAAAGTGTAACTTAGCAGTCTGTTCATTTGAAGCAAGCAAGGAATTATGGCCGGAACGAAAGCAGCCATCACCGCAGTACAGGGATATGTTCCCGAAGATTTACTGACCAATGCCGACCTCGAAAAGATGGTCGACACCACGGATGAGTGGATACGATCGCGCACAGGGATCTATGAGCGCCACATACTCAAAGGCGAAGGAAAGGGAACGAGCGACATGGCTGTTGAAGCTGTGAACGGCTTGCTGAAAAAGCGTGGCATTACAGCAGATGAAATTGATTTGCTCATTTGCGCCACTGTTACTCCCGACATGGTTTTTCCGGCTACAGCCAACATAATATGCGATAAAGTAGGCGCAAAAAACGCCTGGGGTTACGATATTGGAGCTGCATGCAGCGGATTCATTTACGCCTTGGCGACAGGTAGCAAGTTCATTGAAACGGGTGCTTGTAAAAAAGTGGTAGTAGTGGGAGGCGATAAAATGTCGTCGATCGTTGATTACACCGACCGCACTACATGCGTTA
>JBJOIB010000300.1:0-5612 GCA_046047375.1 Bacteroidota bacterium | reverse complement strand
ACAACTTTCTGCCGTGCACAAACTGGCACCTTTTTCACGCAATAAGCGGCCTACCGACACCTCCAACGTTTCGTCATTGAATCCATACACCACTTCTCCTGCGATGGCCATGAACTCCGTCACTTTTCGATCAATGCGTTCTTTCAGATCATTTGGGTTCGGTCCACTGGTGGTTAAGCGCAACTTCACTGCTCCAGGAGAAGGCAAGTAAGCCAATTTGATATTTTCCACGGCGAGGCTCTGCTCCCATTCAGCAATGCGATGCGCCAGCATGCTCTCTCCTATTCCTTGTGTCAGAATATGAAAATGAAGGATGTGAGGGGTTTCGAAATGGTGTTTGATCGCGGGCAGAACCGCCTCCTTCATTATACCTTCCATTTCATAAGGTACGCCCGGCATCGAAACGAATACCACTCCGTTGCGTTCCAACCACATTCCCTGCGCGGTTCCACGGCGATTTTCCATCACCCTGCAGGCGGCGGGTAAGTCTGCTTGTTGCCGGTTGACTTCCAACACTGGAATACCTCGCGCTTCAAACATACGTACAATTTGCGCCTCAATTTCCGGATGCCGAACCAAGGGCGAATCGAAGTACTCACTGAGTGTTTTCTTCGTTATATCGTCATTAGTTGGACCTAATCCACCGGTTATCAGCACCAACTGAGCGCGCTGTTCGGCCTCTTGCAAAGCCGCTATAATATGCTCGCGTTGGTCTGAAATACTAGTAATCTGGTAAACAAAGATGCCCAGCTCATTCAACCGCTTCGCCATCCAGGCCGAATTGGTATCGATGGTTTGTCCAATCAGTATTTCGTCTCCAATGGTGATGATTTCAGCGCGCATAGTGATAAAAATGTGGCACAAAGTTACGTACTTGCCAAGGATGTTATTCATCTACAAACATGAACCTTATGAAAAGACCTATTGTATTCACTTTCATCGCCCTTCTGCTGGTCGCAGGATGTGCAGAAATGCAACAATTGGGCGAGGTAGTTCTCGCTCCGACTTCTACCCCGGCGCTCACTGAGAGCGATGTAGCGGCTGGATTGAAAGAAGCTTTGGTCAGAGGAACCACAACTGCTGTACAAAAAGCATCTGCCGCCGATGGGTTTTTAAAAAATCCAAAACTCTTTATCCCCTTTCCACCTGAAGCCCAAAAAGTGAAAGATATAGCCCTTCAGTATGGTTTAAATGGACAAGTTGATCAATTTGAAACTACATTGAATAGAGCTGCCGAAAAAGCTGCTGGTAAGGCCAGCAATGTATTCGTGAATGCTATTACTTCAATGACTGTGAGTGATGCTTTCGGTATTTTGAAAGGTGACGAAAATGCTGCCACGAATTATCTAATCGCCAAAACCAGGCAGGAGTTGATCACTCAATTTAAGCCAGAGGTGAAGCAAGCGACGAGTCAGGTCGAATTAACCAAGTATTGGAATCCGCTGATCACCAAATACAACATGACGACCTTACTTACGGGAAATCCTGAAATAAATCCTGATCTCGACCAATACGTAACCGAAAAAGCTGTGGATGGCCTATTCATTCACATTGCCTCAGAAGAAAAGTTGATTCGCCAGGATCCCAAAGCACGTGTTACCGAATTATTACAACGTGTATTTGGTTCAGTTTCTCCTTGATTTTTTCGCTAATTTTAGTTGTTTTGTATATTCACGTAACCTTAATAATCACATAACATGAAGAAAGTCTACCTTTTTGCTCTTTCTTCAGCTATCGCCACCTTGTCTTTTGGACAACAAGCGCCCCAGTTACCAGTTGGTAAGCGCGTTGCAGTTCCAATGCCAACAAGAGCTTTAGTTGGAGATGAATTCGTTCTCCCAGCAACCGTTCACCCTTCTGAGTCTTCAGGAGCAGTTGAAACGGACAACTCGCGTGATGTCAACATTACCCGTCAGATCATCG
Source organism: Bacteroidota bacterium (assembly GCA_046047375.1). Taxonomy (GTDB): domain Bacteria; phylum Bacteroidota; class Bacteroidia; order Flavobacteriales_D; family Sanyastnellaceae; genus RI-182. The sequence goes on along the minus strand of JBJOIB010000300.1, from coordinate 3,689 downwards.
GAATCACCGACTATGATTTGCAGTCGAATGCTGCTGTTCACAACAGGTTTATCAATATTGACGGAGAAATTGCCGCCGGATGGACCATGGCACTATCAAGTGACTTTGCCGATCGCGGTACCGGATACAACGAGAACAACGGTGCAGGATGGGGCTCTGAACCCTACAACCGTTTGGAAAACGTGCGCACCGGTTGGCCATCATTGCTTCGCACAGGAAGTGGACGTACCGTTGCCATTTCGCATGAACAAGTAACTGGACCATTGCACATAGTTTACCGTGAAGACGGCTCATCGACTTGGGTAGATGGTAACTTGCCACAACCGGGGTCTCCAGGTCAATTGTGGAACCGCGCTGCAGTAGGTGGAGCCGACAATAACTCCATTCACGTAATTTGCGTATCTACCCCCGTTGCTAACGGAGGTGCCGAATACCTCGGACAAGATGGCGCACTCATGTACTTCCGCTCGCAGGATGGTGGTGATACGTGGGACATTCAAGAACAGGTTTTCCCTGAATTGGATCAAACCCATTTCCTCGGATTCAGTGGAGACACCTATAGCATTGCAGCACGTGGAAACACTGTAGCTTTCGCCGTATTCAATGACTTCGCTGACTCATTTGTAATGATCTCAGAAGACAATGGTGAAACTTGGTCTTACCGCACTCTGGTTGATTTCCCTGTTGATTTGTATGTTACCGACACGGGCCTCCCTGAAACAGGTGAAGATTTCGACGAAGATGGCATCTTTGCTGAGTTCTTCAACACCGACGGTGCAGGACAAGTATTGATTGATCTGGATGGTAAAGTGCACGTAGTTTATGGCGAAATGTATTACACCGACACTGATTTGGCTGATGGTAACTTTCAGTATTTCCCAGGCACCAATGGCTTGTCTTATTGGAACGAAGACATGGAAGATGATACGCAGATGACCATAGCTTACGCCTACGACATCGACGGCAGTGGCACATGGGATTTGACAGACGACATCGCCCTGTATTTCGTTAGCGGTAGCGGTATGCCAAGTGTCAGCATTGATGGCGATGGAGTGATTTATGTATCTTACTCTGCTATCATGGAAAGCCATGCAGGCTCACAAAACTACCGTCACATTTATGTGGTGCGTTCGGAAGATGGCGGACTAACCTGGAATACAGAAACCGCTTGTAACCTGACTCCGGATCTTGATTTCGACTTTTTTGAATGTGTCTTCGGCACCATGCCAATGGATATCACCGACGAGCTTCATGTTGTTTATCAGCGCGACTTCGAGCCAGGCTTGAGCGTTCGTGGAGATGAAGACGCTCCGGCAACCAACGACATCGTTCACATGACATTGCCTACAGCTGATTTAGCTAACTGCGACAACGGCGATGAAGTGATTTACGAAGATGTTATCGGAGTAGAAGAAATTCTTGAAGTGTACGGCTTCGCTGCTTTCCCAAATCCAGCGAAAGACGTTATCACTATTTCATTGAAAGAGAAAGGAGCAGCAAACGTTCGCCTGTTTGATATGGCGGGCAAGTTGGTTCTGAATCAAACCATTCAAACAACCGGCGCACAGCTTCAAGTGAATGCTTTTGAACCGGGCGTTTACCTCATTCAAGTGGAGCAAAACGGTGGTGTTCAGGCACAGCGTTTGACTATTGAATAACTGAGAAAATAAGTACAGTAAAAGGGGGCCACAAGAGCCCCCTTTTTTTTGATTTTATATAACGCTGGCTTCGAGAGCCTCAGTCAGCTATTTGGGGTTACTTTAAGCGGGCGATGACTGTTTGCATGCCTTGAACTTTGTCTCCTAACTTCACGTTGATTTCCGCATCGAGCGGTAGGAAGATATCGATACGGCTACCAAACTTGATGAAACCACATTCTTGTGCTTGTTTCACCTTATCTCCTGGTTTTACATAGAAGCGAATTCTTCTAGCCACTGCTCCTGCAATTTGACGGAACATAACTTCGTGTCGATCATTTTTTATGGCAATGGTCGTGCGCTCATTTTCTGTTGAACTTTTTGGATGCCATGCTACCAAGAACAATCCGGGGTGGTATTTGGCATAGGTCACTTCCCCCGCCATTGGTGTCCATTGCACATGGACATTGAGCGGACTCATGAACACTGAAACCTGGATGCGTTTACCTTTGAAATACTCTGGCTCTTCAACTTCTTCAATAACCACGACTTTGCCATCAGACGGACTCACAATCTGATCAGGACTTGCTGAGCATACACGCTTAGGAACACGAAAGAACTGTGCAACGATGCCAAATAGAGCCAGAAGTACTATTACCACTGCGAAAAACCATGGACCTATGCCCAACATGGAGTAAGAAAAAACCCCAAGGGCAATCAGCAGCGTGCTCCAGCCGAGCAAAATAGAACGTCCTTCGCGATGTAGATACATGTCAGTGGTTTGTGAACGACAAATATGCGAGTATCATCGGAATTGACAACATAATTCCGTCAAATCTATCGAGAACACCTCCGTGTCCGGGTAAGAAGTTACCAGAGTCTTTTACCCCACAATTGCGCTTGAATAGGCTTTCCACAAGGTCTCCGGCATTGGAGAAAACAGCAACAATGAAGGCCATGACCAGCCAATCAGACAGACTCAACACCTCAGAGAAGTCATACCATCCCCAAGCTGCTGCCAACGAGAGCATCACTCCTCCAACGAATCCCTCAATGGTTTTACCTGGAGATACAGCCGGCATTAACTTATGCTTCCCCATCGAGCGTCCCACCAAGTAGGCACCCGTATCGTTGACCCAGAGTAACACAAAAAAGCCAAGTACGATTTCGCTTTCATACGATCCACGAACCATTCCTATAAGGGGCAACAAGGCGAAGGGCAAGACCACCCACACAACCCCGGCTAACGCCACCCAAACGCGTACTATACCGTTTTCGGCCTTTCCAAAAAGCTCAACCGCGGGCAACATAAAAATTACTGGCAGCAAGAGCCATAGCGTTTGCGGCTCCGTCATGTCAGTCGCCACAGCAAAACTTACAGCATGAAAGAAGAGAACTGTGAGGAAACCGAACACCTTATTTACCGATGGAAATGACCGAGAGGCAATTTTCGCGTACTCGTTGTATCCCACCAACCCAAAAAGGGCGAACAATGGCGAAAGTGCTAAAGGACCAATGATTATGGCAAAGACGACGACAGCTACAAAAAAAAGACCTGTTATTGCGCGTTGCCAAAAGTTCGACATATCACTCCGGCTTTTGCTCTTCTGAAGCTTCCGGAGCGGCAGTGCTTGCCGAATCATCACTTGGAGCGTCAACGTTTCCGATGGTTTCTACCGCTACTTCTGCGGTCTCAGGCAAATCATACGGACGTTTGCCAATGATTTCTTCCAAGTCTTCTTTGAAGATCACCTCGCGTTCAAGTAGTTTACGCGCTAATTTCTCCAAACGATCTTTGTTCGATGTCAGAAGTTCTTTCGCACGTTCATAAGCGCTTTCAATGATTTTAGCTACCTCCTCATCGATCACACGCGCTGTTTCCTCGCTGTATGGTTTCGTGAAAGGAGCATCTCCTGAACTGTCGTAATAACTCCGGTTTCCAATGCGCTTGTTCAATCCATAAATTGACACCATAGCATAGGCTTGCTTGGTTACTTTTTCGAGGTCACTCAAAGCCCCGGTCGATATTTTCCCGAAGGTGATTTCCTCTGC
>JBJOIB010000299.1:0-2660 GCA_046047375.1 Bacteroidota bacterium | reverse complement strand
TGTTGCCTCTCATTTTTCTCCCAGCGCTGTGGGGCTTTCTCGGAAAGAAGAGATGGCTTTTTTACGCGCTTACCGGAATCATTACATTGGTAACTTTCCTTCCCTTTTTATCGACCGAGCTACTCCAGCATTGGGGCTCAAGCATAGGCCTGTACTTTAAAACGTTTGAGTTCAACGCTAGCATCTATTACCTTGTCAATCGCCCTTGGTGGGGCATAGTTGGCTACAATCCTATTGCTACGGTAGGGCCTATCATGGCTCTGCTTTCAGTGTCAGCCATTTTATTGATTTCGTTTCTCAAGCGCATCCCATTGCAGCAAAAACTGTATTTTATTCTTTTCGCATACCTGTTATGTGCAACAACGGTGCACCCGTGGTATGTGGCTCCTTTGGTGGCTTTAGGCCTGTTTGTAGGTCGCTCAGAAGGATTGGTGTGGAGTGCAGCAGTGGTGTTGAGTTACGCGCACTACGTTGGAAATGCCAATACCGAGAACTATGTCTTGATAGCGCTGGAATACACACTGCTTCTTTCCGCTTTGTTATTCCGCAATAACATCAATAAACTCTTGCCAGCAGGTCAACTTTAGCGAATACCTTTTAAAATATAGCTGTAGATCGAATTGTTTAATTGGGGAGCTGGATTTTCGAATGCGGAGGTTATGTATTTCGGATTTTTCAATATTCCGCGTTCTAACAATTCAACAAGTATAGGGTAATACTCAAGACTGGTTTTGCCTAGAAGGAGCGGCCGCAAATCGTTGCCATCATTCCAAAATTGGAATATTTCTCGTAATCCACGCAAGTACAAATGATCTTTGGTGAATCCACCGCCTCTATAGATACGTGTTACCAGGTAGAATGCCGAATCAACATCTACTTTTAGTTCGTTGACCATCCGATCATAGGTTTCTACAAATTTGGCCCCATTGGCCAGCATGTCGGTAGCTATTACACGCAAACCCAGTTCCTTGAGCCTTGGAAGCATTACATTTCCAGAAAGGTATTCGCTGAGCACAGCTAAACCTTCTTGTGTTTTCGTGTTCACGGGAAAACCTAACTGAAGCACCTTCAGGGGTTGTTCCAACGCATTCATGGTGGTAACCATATGCACCCCTATTTCATGATGCATTAAGTATTTCAATCCCTTTTCAGTGAAGGTTGCTCCCTTTTTAAGCATCACTTTTTTCTGGCTATTCGAAACCATTGCATCCGCTACAAGATGCTTAGACACTTCAACCTTACAAGAGAATCCGTACGCAGCAAGCTCTTTCGTAAAAAGGTCTATGGCATCAGCTGTACCCAACTTTTTTTCTACCCGCGGCTCTTCTATTTCAGGTAAATGTTGTAAAAACCAGGCGTTTTTCAGGTCGGTTTCATTGGGTTTACCAAAATAGCGCAAGGAATTGTAGAGAAAACGTTCTTGTCCGAGCGTTGCTAATAAATCAATTTTATCGCTGAATGAACTGATCACATGCTCATACATGCGCTGGATGTGAATATCGTCGATACGTTCCAATTCCACAGAGTGAATTCGCCTTTTCAATTCAAAAGGGTCAATATGGATAGGACGATAAAGGAATTCAGGATTGGTTGTGCAGCGACTTTCGAAGAACTGCTTCTTTTGCTTCTGAATATTGATAGGGTTTACAAAAGACAGCAACTCAAAATCCTTTAAGCTTTCAAACAATTGTCGATCGATTGACTTTAAGGTCGACGATAAGTCCCGCGAGAGCAGTGTGTTCTTTTTCGTTCGCTCCCAACGGGTGTGCTTGGCCACAAAGGCTTCTGCGTGAGTAACGATGGCATTTTTCAGGCCTGAACGCAACGTTTTAATGATTTCCGGATACAACTCTCCGGATTCTTCGTTGCAGTATATTTTACTGATCTCGGTGGCAAGAACAAGACAAGAGGGGAATCGATTTGTGATAAACTCTAAAAAATAACCTCTTCCATAGAACACATCGTTGATGGCGGTGAAATTCACGATGCCATTTGGCAATTCAATGGCACTAAGTTGTTTTTTCCACAATCGAACCATCTTACCGAAGGTATCTAAGTCTACCCGCTCAGCGCCGATATTGAAAACTGGAACTTCTCGCTCCCACCGAATGCGATTGTACGAGTGTATATCGTAAACTACACACCCTCCGAAAGCATCATCCAGCACTCGAATCAGCGTTTCAACCACCTTGTAAAACAAGTGGTGCTTTTGTAAGCTGATGGCTTTCTCGTCTTTTTTAAGCGAGGTCTTCCATACTTTTTTGCCCCAAGCTTCTTTGTAAATGGCCTCCTCTGGTCGGCGATTTAAATCATATTCAAAGCGAGAATCCTTTCCAAAAATAACGATGGGCATAGCGGAAATAAAATCGGCCGTTGACGGGTCCTCTTCATACCACCGTTCGTAATCCGTCAGCGCGATCTTCATTTTGAGATCATTTCGAAGTCGATGGCCATCATGGATGGCGGCACAAACGTAGGGGACGTATTCTTTTATAACGATTCGAAAGCCGGCATCCGAAGCGGTGGCATCCAACGCTTCCCTTTTTTCAATTCGCCGAATGATCTCTTGAGTACTGATATTAAGCATCCTTCACCGTCAATCTTAATTCACTTCTTACTGAATTTGCAGTTTCTCGGTACTTCACCATGTCATCACAATA
>JBJOIB010000298.1:0-7640 GCA_046047375.1 Bacteroidota bacterium | reverse complement strand
TAAGGCATGTGCGCTGTGTCGCCAAAATACACAATAGACTCTCCCGGAAGCTTCTTCCGAATAGCGTTGGCAACAGTCAATCCGCCAATCCCTGAGTCAAATATTCCAATGGGTCGTGTATCCATAAAAAAAGGGCAACCTTTTCGTTGCCCTCAAACTTACTGAATCCCGAGTTTCTTTTTCACAAGTGGCATTACATCTTCTCCACCGTTGAATAATGTTACACCTGTACTAGCGTCAAAAATGTAGGTGAACCCATTTTCCTTACCCACATCTTCAATGGCCTGCTTAGCGCGGTCAATCATGGGTGTCAGCAATTCATTTTCAAGCTGAGCAATCGCATTTTGTGCAGTTTGTCCAAAATCCTGCATTCCCTGCTGCATTTGGGTAAGCTCTTTTTCCTTGTTCTTTCTGATAGCATCAGGCATGCCTTCTGCACCCGCCAAGTATGCATCATACTTCTGTTGAAACTCAGTTTGCATGCGTTGCAATTCCGCCTCAAACTGTGCTGCCTGATCTTCAATTTGCTTTTGAGCAGCCTCTCTTTCTGGCATCGCCAAAAGAAGTTCTTGAGAATCAATGTGACCAAATTTCTGTGCAAACGCTGGAGATACAGCTCCAATGATTAGCATCAAAACAATGAATTTACGCATCTTTAAAGGTTGTTTTCGTTATTTCTTTTGCATTGTGTTAGGTACGGTAGAACCGCCGCGATCACCTCCTGGTTTTGAACCTCCTGGCTGTGTTCCCTTGCCTCCATCCGTTCCTTTGCCGTTGCCGGCATCTTTTCCATCTTCATTTTTATCGTCTACGGTTTCACCCGGTGTGTAGCCCATCTTCTTTATCACCTTGTCGCTCACATCATGCTTAGGGTTGGTGTAGAGCATGTTGCTTTGATTGCTTTTATCAAAAACAACCATGTAACCGCCATCTGTAGCTACTTCTTGAATAGCCTCGTACAATTTATCTTGAACAGGCTTGATCAATTCTGTACGCTTGTTGAAGAGCTCTCCATCCACTCCAAACTTCAACTTCTGCATTTCTTGTGCTTCTTTGCGTTTGTCTTTGATTTCTCCTTCTCTTCGTTGACGCATTTCTTCAGTCAAAAGAACTTTCTCTGCTTGAAAAGCCTGCTCCAACTGCCGAATAGCATCGTATTTTGCTTCAATCTCGGTTTGCCACTGTGCGGCCAACCGGTCAAGTTCAGCCTGTGCCTCGGTATATTCAGGCATGTGGCGTAAAATATAATCTGTATCTACGTAGGCAAACTTTTGTGCCTGTCCGGCTACCGCTATCACTGCGGAAAATAAAATGGTTAAAATTGCGTTCTTCATGGTTCGAAGTTTAAGCGCTGAGTCGGACGAATTTAGATTATTTTTCATCACAGCTCACCAAGGTTCATGCCAATACTAAAATGGAACTGTCCGCGGGCCATTTGAGGCGCTTCCGGAATGTCGTCAAATCGCCATCCATAGTCAAGACCAAGTAGTCCGAACATCGGCAAATAAATCCGCAAACCAACTCCACCGGAACGTTTAACGTCAAAAGGATTGAAATCGCGTACATCCGCCCAAGTTCTTCCGGCTTCTAAGAAGGTGAGCGCGTAAATGGTCGCACTCGGATTGGTAGAAAGTGGATAGCGCAACTCCATGCTGTATTTCGCAATCACTGGAGCTCCACTGTTTGGGCTAGGGTAAGTCACCGCCAAATCATCGTATCCACGGAGGTTAACAATTTCACGTCCATCTAGCAAGAAGCCCGACAAGAATACACCCCCCAGGTAATAGCGCTCAAACGGCGACAAACCAACTTTACTGTTGTACATTCCCAACAAACCCAATCCCATGTTGGTATTCAACACCAGTCGACGAGGATTTTCCTCCGTGCCCTTGGTTAGTGGAGTGTACCAAGACGCAGTGAACTTCCATTTGTGGTATTCCACCCATCTGAACCGATCCTGATCGCTTAATCCTGTGTAGTCTTTGCCATTCAACAAGGAATACGGCGGTGTGAGTTTCGCAGTGAACTTAATGTTCGACCCCCAGGTTGGGAAAATCGGATCACTGATAGAATTCCGCTGCAACGACCATGAAAGCGCAAGGTTGTTAGAAACACCATCTGAGAACGAAAAGAAGGTCTGGAAGTTCTGCAAGGTAAAATGCTGATAGCTCAAAGCAGCATACATCAAGAACCAATCATCTGGACGCTTCCACCGTTGGCCAAATCCAATACTTCCACCGTTAATGGCTAACTCCTGTCGCAATGGATTGCGCTCGCCATCTACAATTTTGCGCTGTCCATTGGTCTGAATAGATCGCCACAAACCAAACGTCAGCGAGTTGGGCTTCTTACCCCCTAACCATGGCTCCGTAAATGAAAAGTTATAGCTCTGGAAAAACGATCCATTGGTTTGAACACGCAAAGAGAGTTGCTGTCCATCACCGCTCGGTATCGGCGTCCACGCCTCTTTTCCACCATTGAACATCTTCCTGATAGAGAAATTGGTGAAAACCAATCCCAGGGTACCAACTACGCGGCCTCCACCCCAACCACCTGATAACTCAATCTGGTCAGATGGCTTTTCCTCCACCACGTATTCAATGTCTACAGTGCCAGCTTCAGGGTTCTGAACCGGATTGATTTGAAATGCTTCTGGGTTGAAGTAGTTTAATCGGGCCAATTCTCGCTGGGTTCGAATGATATCAGTGCGCGAAAACAAATCTCCCGGGCGTGTGATGATCTCTCTGTAAATTACGTGATCATTGGTTTTGGTATTTCCTGTAACCTTTACCTTGCCTATTCTGAACTGCTTTCCTTCGAAAATGCGCACTTCAATATCAATGGAGTCATTTTCAACCAACAATTCAACCGGAATAGCTTGGAACATGAGGTAACCATCATCTTGGTAAAGCGAATTCACATCCACCCCTTTCGGGTTCATGAACAATCGTGTCTCCAGATTTTGAAGGTTGTACACATCACCCGTTTTTATCTTCAGAATGGAATCTAACTGGGTCGATCGGTACTTGGTATTTCCCGCAAAGGTGATGTTGCGGAAATAAAACTTGTTGCCTTCATCGATTACCACATCAACTCCAATTCTGCCTGGAGCAACCTTGTAAATGCTGTCACGCACAATGATAGCGTCTCGATACCCCTCTTTGTTGTACCTCGCTATCAATGCCAGTTTATCTTCATCGTAGTTGGCATCTATGAACTTGGAGCTCTTGAACACGCGCCACCACTTCATCTCCTTCGTTTCTTTGAACGATCTGCGCAGTTTTCTCTTCGCTAGTTCATCCGCACCAATGAAATTCAACTCAGCGATTTTCACACGAGGCCCCTTGTCCACATCAATGCGAAGCATGACGCTGTTTTCGATCAGTGTATCGGCAACCTCAAATACTGTAATCTTCGCATCGTAATACCCTTTGTCTATGTAATGATCCAACAGCGCTTCCTTGGTATTCGCAATGAGGTTTTCATTCACAATCTTACCGCGCATCAGGTTCACTTTTTCCTTCAAATTCTCCCGCTCTGAGCGCTTCACTCCAGTGAAATAATATTTCGACAGACGGGGCATTTCTTCCACGTCAATCACCAAGTAAGCTTCATCTCCACGTATTTCCGCAACGTAGATGGCAATGTCTGCAAAGAGTTGTTGGTCCCAAAGTGTTTTGATGGCCCGCGTTATCTCATCCCCGGGCAGTAGCACTTCATCGCCCACCTGTAAGCCAGAAAACAGTTTGATCGCTTGAACATCGGTATAGCGCGCACCTGTAACGGTAATGCCTGCAATTTTATATTCCCGAGGATTGCTGTAATCAATGGTTTTTCCAAGACGCGTAGGCTGGGCCACTGACACGAGTGCCGAGAAGAAAATGAATATCGTAATTAAAAATCGCATAAAGTTCTCAATTCGCCTGTTGTTCAGCTGTTTTTCCAAATCTGCGTTGTCGTTTCTGAAACTCGCGAATGGCTTCCGCAAAATCCTCTTCTCGGAAGTCAGGCCAATATTTCGGAGTGAAATACAACTCTGCATAGGCGATTTGCCATAGCAAAAAGTTACTTACTCGTTGCTCTCCACTGGTTCGAATAACCAATTCTGGATCAGGAATATCATTGGTCGACAGGTATTTTGAAATCACCTCTTCATTCACATCTTCCGGCTTCATTCCATCAGCGATGATTTGCTTAACGGCTTCTACAATTTCCCAACGAGCGCTGTAAGAGAGGGCCAATATCAACTCTATTCCTGTGTTTTTGGCTGTATCCAAAATAGCTGTTTCGAGCTGTTCCCTGCATCCACCGGGTAAGGCGTCAATTGCCCCAATTGCACGCAAGCGCACATTGTTCTTATCTAACTCAGCCACCTCATTGACTATGGTCTGCACCAACAAGTCCATCAAGGCCTGAACTTCTTCCTTCGGCCTGTTCCAGTTTTCTGTGGAAAACGCATACAACGTCAGGTATTTTACTCCGAGTTGTGTAGCTCCTTTCAGAGCCGCCCGAACAGACTCAACACCATGCAGATGGCCAAACACTCGCTCGTGCCCTTTTTCACGCGCCCATCGCCCATTCCCATCCATGATGATGGCAACGTGCGCTGGAATGTTATTTCGGTCAATGTCCGGATATTCAGTCATCCTGTTGTTTTCAGTTCCCCCCTAACGAAAAAAGTGCTCGATTATTGAACCAAGACACTAAATTCAAAATTGGGTCGACAAATGTACCCCAAATAAAGTGAATCTGAAATATTATTGATTCCAACAGGTAGTTGGCGCCTTCCCCAGGCGGATGGACAAGGTGACGGTGCTGAAATTGAACCAATCCCTACGTCCTGAGTCGCCACGGGCCATGCCTTCATTCGAAGGACGACCAGCCACAGGCGTTAAGCTGCGATCTGCCAACAGAGCTGAAAGCATTCCGTTTTCTTCTGATAAAACCGCCTGTGAAACATACTTGGTGCTAACGTCATCCAAATAGTCAGTGTATGTTTTTCGCATGCCCCACTCAAAGCTCAGGCCGACAATCGAAAAGAGATTCATCTTCAAGCCCGCTCCAAAAGGCCATGAAATACCGTTGAGCGCATAAAAATTACCCCCCTCCGTTGTTCCCTGACCCTCGGTTCCCAGAGGTTGAAGCTCGTACCATTTCCCTTGGTAATTGGCCATGGGCTTGTGTTTGTAATAGCCTAATCCAAGAAATAAATATGGGGAAATGGGGAATTTCGGATTGCCAATTTGATAGTTGAAATAATTCAACTCAACAGTAACAGCGCCTTCAATGATTTCATTTCGAAAAGACAGATTGCGATTCTGGCGCCATGCATCGCCGCTTTGAGCATCCGATGCTTCAATGTTTCCATATGAAAACGTCCCTTTGACAGACCATCTGCGCGTAAGGTTTTGGCGGTACATCACCCCTGCTGCCAAGTGCAAGTTTCCATTGAAATGCTTGTAGGGATTGATATCGCCAATGTAATACGCTGTGCCGCCGAAAATACCGAATTCAGTGCTCTGCTCAAATTTTCGCTGAGCGTGCATTGAAAGGGGAAAAACAAAAAGAAGTAACAACAAAATGCGCATCATGATATCCATTTCCGGCTGACTTGTTAACGCAAAAAAATCAAAAGTGTTGCAAAGATACCACTTTCCTCAGTTGCGCTTATCAATTCCCCACATCATCTTATGGCGAATGGTCTGGAAAAAGTGCTGGTGCTCTAGGTTGAGCAAGGTTATTTTAAAAGGTGAAGTTGTGAGATAAACGTCGGTTGATGCCGGAAGAATGAATGTGCGTGAATCGAGTGTAAGCAGGTACTCGGCTGCACGGCCATCTGCTCGAAGTCTCAATTTGCGTGAGTTGGGAAGCACTACAGGACGAACATTCAAATTATGCGGCGCGATGGGTGTGATGATCAGGTTTTCGGAATCAGGAGTCACAATTGGCCCTCCACAGCTGAGTGAATAAGCTGTTGAACCCGTTGGAGTAGCCACAATCAACCCATCCGCCCAATACGTATTTATGTAACGATGTTCATGGTAAGCATGAACTGTTACCATTGAAGCCAATTCCTTTTTCTGAACGGTAACTTCATTGAGCGCGAATGGAAAATCACCAAGATCAATACCATCGGCCTCTACACGAATGAGTGAACGCTCATCGACCACTACGCGTGATTCTCGCACCGCCTGCAAAGCTTCGCTGATTTCGTCTGTAGGTATATTGGATAAAAAACCCAGTCTACCAGTGTTGATACCTAATATGGGAATGCCTGAATCCCGAACCATCAACACCGTATCCAGCAAGGTGCCATCACCCCCGATTGATATCAACAAATCACAACCCTTGAGATCATGGTGGTGAACGAATGAGCCGTAGGTTCCTTGCAACCCTGGTCTGCCTTGCAAGAAGGTCAGGAAGGGCTCAAAAAAAACAAGATTATCTTCGTGCTGAACGAGCCAGTGGATCATGTCGAGGATCGACTGATCAAACGGTTCTCTGAACTCTCTTCCGTACACAGCTACTTTCATGGTACGAAGTTACGATAAACCAAGTCAGATATCCAGGTAGCGCATCAATTCGTCGTACCTTCTCCGCAAATCATCCTCCAGTGTCGGGGCATCGAAAAACGCCATTACGGAGTAGTCGAACCGCTGCAATGTTTGAACGATGGCTGATATCTCAGTTTTGTTAATCTTCAGTGATACGTGAATTCGACGTGAGTCATCCAAGCTTGCAATGGATGAGCTAAGGACCTTCGCATCGTTCTCTTCAATAAGGCGTGCCAAGGTGGCCAAGGAATAGTCGACATCATTCATCTCCAGAACGATGATGGAGCCTTCTGCTCGAACCGATTGCATTTCAGCGAAGTAGTCTACCAAACTGCGCAAACTAATTTCCCCTCGGTAGGTGCCATCCGGTTCAACCACTGGGAGTGTGGTTAACTTAAAATCCGCAAACAGCTCAATCACCTCGTACACGTGCTGAGCGGGAAAAACCTTGTAATCGAGCATGGGTACTTCAGAAATACGCGTAGTCTCCTCATCAAAGCCCAGCAAACCACTTTCTTCTACCACCCCTAATAAGCGCACTCCATCCACTACGGCTAGGTGCTGCACCTTCCAGTCTTCCATGTATTGCAACGCGGTATCCACTGTGTCATTGGGAATCAGTGTTGGAAGGTCTTGCGATATTATTTTTTCTACGTTCAATTCTAAGGAATTCTCTTTGTTAAGTATTGTACCTTTGTCAGCGAAAGGTACGTGTTGTAAAAGTACTTACACCAAGAAGACGGACAAAGTTCGAACAAGTTGTTCAGGAATGAAAAAAAATCGTGTTTCTCTATCGGTCAACATCAATAAAATAGCCACCATCCGCAATGCACGGGGAGGTCAAATACCAGATGTAGTTCTTGCGGCCATTCGCATTCAGGAATTCGGCGCAGACGGTATTACAGTGCATCCTCGTCCGGATGAACGCCACATCACCTATCAGGATGTGCATAAGCTCCGACCGGTTGTAAAGACAGAATTCAATGTGGAGGGATACCCTTCTGAAGATTTTCTAGAGCTCGTTGAAGCCGTCAGGCCCGAGCAGGTAACGCTTGTTCCTGATCCACCCGGGGTGCTAACCAGCAA
>JBJOIB010000297.1:0-8676 GCA_046047375.1 Bacteroidota bacterium | reverse complement strand
ATTGTACGACAAAGCTGTTGATGAATGGTCTGCAGGTCCTGCCTTGAATGAAGGCCGTAGCTACCTTACAGTGACGAAAATGCTCGATGGTAAAATCGCCTTTATCGGCGGATACAACGGTGCGAATGATGTTGCCACGGTTGACATTTACGACCCTGTAACACACACCATGACAACTGCGGCACCCATGAATTACGCTCGAAGTTCTCATGTGGCGGTGCTTCTGGAATCAGGCTTTATTTTGGTTGCTGGCGGCTTCAATCCGGATTACAACTTTCAAATGACGCAATGTGAAGTTTACAATCCATTTCTTGACGAATGGACAGAAGTAGCCTCATTGAACAACGGTCGCGATAATTTTGACGGAATTTTAATTGAAGATGGACGTGTGCTTGTGACCGGCGGTCGTTATTATGACGGTAACTTGAATTTGTTTTTGGGACATTCGGTAGCAGAGTTTTACGATCCTGACACCGACGAGTGGACCACTACTGATCTTGGCATTGCCCAGCACTATCACCGCATGTTCTTTGTGAAGGACTATTTGTATGGTACCATTGGCGGGGTTACACAATCAGGCACGGGAGTTGAGCCTATTTATTCTGACGGCCTATTTTGGCTTTTCGGATGGTCTAACGCCGAAAGTCTGCCAAGAGCGAATTTTAGCGTAGCAAGAGTTCCATCAGTAGATCAATTTATCAGCTTCTTTATTGGTGGGGATGCGGAAGGCACAGGGAGAGTAGATTATGCGTATGGCGGGCTAAACATTGAAGAAAATGAAAGCCCAAAATTCACCACCTTTCCCAACCCTGTAATTGACCGCATGACCATTGTTTCGAATGAGCCAGTAACATGGGATGTGTACTCACTAAACGGACAACTCGTGCTATCGGGAAATGGAAAATGGGTTGATTGCCAAACATTGTCGACAGGCACATACACCGTCGTTATCCGCGGTTACTCCGCGATTGAAACCAAAACCTTTCAACGCTTATAATTTCAGATGAGATTCATTCTTGCCCTTGTAATTCTTTCTACTATTGTTGGTTGCGCCTCACGCTCAGAGCAGGCTGCGGCCTATAATGACGCCATCATCAACCGGCAAATTGAAATTGTGGGATCCATCAACGAGTTGGATTCTTCATTGAACGATCTCGATTCGCCCCGAATTGATGAAGCCTACCATATTTTACGCGGAAAAATCAAAGAGAGCTTGCGCACGCTGGATACGTTGGGCGGTTTCGATGGTGACGATGCACTGCTTCAAGCCGGAAAACAGCTTTTCACCGGATATGACCAATTAGCTGACGGCCCTTACCGCCAACTCATTGAATTATTGCAATTGCCTGATTCTGCCTATGGCCCAGAGCAACAGCTTCAATCATTCGAGCTGGAAGAGCAGATTAGCAGCGGTATTGAAACTTTGCACGAAGCTTTCGAAAAACAACAGCTTTCTTTTGGCGAGCGCTACAACGTAAAGTTTGAGTAAGAGTTAAGCGCCCGCCTCTCCCGCTGAAATCATTTTTTCCAGAATTACATGCGCATCATTCAGGGTCACTACCTGGTCAAAGCTCATGCGCAACGTACCGTTTTTCTCGTACATCTTGCCCAATTTTGGATTCTCTTGCAAGAAAGAGAGGACACGGCTGAATTTGGAGCTTTTGTAGAAGGGTGAATCCTGATTGGCGATGAACGTTCCGATCATTTTACCGCCTTTGAGCACCAGTTTTTCAAAGCCGATTTGGTTGGCCAATCTACGAATGCGGATGGTTTCGAAAAGGTCTTCTGTTTGTTGTGGTACTGGTCCAAAGCGGTCTATCAATTGGGAACGGAATGCTTCCAGTTCTTGATCGGTTTTCGCTTCATCGAGGGTTCGGTAGAGCAGCAAACGCTCGCTGATACTGCTAACGTATGCATCTGGAATCATCAATTCAAAATCGGTTTCCAGAACGGTATCTTGAACATAGTCTTGGGTTCGCTCCAATTCATCGGCATACATGTCGTGAAACTGTTCTTCCTTCAATTCGCGCATGGCTTCATTGAGGATCTTCTGGTACATTTCAAACCCAATATCTGAGATGAATCCACTTTGTTCACCGCCGAGCATATTCCCTGCGCCGCGAATATCGAGATCGCGCATAGCGATGTGAATTCCGCTCCCTAAATCACTAAATTGTTCAATGGCCTGTAAGCGTTTTCTGGACTCAGCCGGGAGAAGATGCAAAGGTGGGGCAAGCAAATAGCAGAACGCCTTCTTGTTTCCTCGTCCAACGCGGCCTCTAAGCTGGTGCAAGTCACTGAGACCAAAATTCTGAGCCTCGTTGATGATGATGGTATTGGCATTCGGAATATCGATGCCGGATTCGATGATGGTGGTGGCCACCAGCACATCATAGCTTCCGTCCATGAAATCGGTCATCACCGCCTCGAGCTTGTCGCCTTCCATCTGTCCGTGCCCAATAACCACGCGGCAATCAGGAACCAAACGTTGAATCATGCCAGCCACCTCCTTGATATTCGCCACACGGTTGTGGATGAAAAAAACTTGTCCTCCCCTTGCCATTTCGTAGCTAATGGCGTCACGAATCACCTCCTCATTGAACGTTGCAAGCTCGGTTTCTACGGGATATCGATTGGGCGGTGGAGTATTGATGATGGAGAGGTCGCGCGCGCCCATGAGAGAGAACTGCAAGGTGCGCGGAATAGGTGTAGCTGTAAGCGTGAGCGTATCGATGTTGGCACGCATGGTTTTGAGCTTATCTTTCACTCCCACCCCGAATTTTTGTTCTTCATCGATAACAAGCAGGCCCAAGTCTTTGAACTTGATTTGTTTGCCTACCAGTTTGTGTGTTCCAATAACGATATCAACTTCGCCGGACGCCAATCCATCGAGGGTTTTCTTGAGTTCTTTTCCCGACTTAAATCGGTTCAGGAAATCAACCTTCACAGGGAGATCTCCCAGACGGTTTTTGAAACTTTTGTAGTGTTGCAGAGACAGCACCGTTGTTGGCACAAGCACTGCTACCTGTTTGCCGTCTGTAGCGGCTTTGAAGGCCGCACGTATGGCGATTTCTGTCTTTCCAAAGCCCACATCACCGCACACCAGCCGATCCATTGGGGCATCGCTTTCCATGTCTTCCTTCACCGCCTGGGTGGCCGATAGCTGGTCAGGCGTATCTTCGTACATAAACGAAGCCTCCAGCTCCACTTGCAGGTATGAGTCGGGCGTAAATGCATGGCCTTTAGAAGCCTTACGCTCTGCATACAGTTTCAAGAGGTCAAACGCTATTTCCTTAACACGCGATTTTGTTTTGTTCTTGGTGTTCTGCCAAGCCGGGCTTCCCAGTCGATTGATCTTAGGAGCCATACCTTCCTTTCCGGTGTATTTCGAAATCCGATGCAGTGAGTGTATGCTCACGTACAGGATATCTCCACCTTGGTAAGTTAAACGGATGACTTCTTGTTCTTTCCCGTTGACATCCATTTTGTGCAGACCAGAGAACTGTCCGATACCATGATCGATATGAACTACATAATCTCCAGGTTCGAGACTGCTCAACTCCTTGAGCGTCATCGACTCTTTATTTCGTCGGAAGCCTTCTTTGAGTCGGAAGCGGTGGTAGCGTTCGAAAATCTGGTGATCCGTGTAACAAAGAACTTTGCGTTCCTTGTCTACGAAGCCCTCTGAGAGTTCAACAGCGATCGGTTTGAACGGTGCGTCTTCTTTTCGATCCTCAAAAATCGTGTAAAGCCGTTCAATTTGCTTTGGTTGACCGCTGGTAATGATATTGACGTATCCGTTCTTGTGGTTGCTCCTCAGGTTTTTACCCAGCATTTCAAAGTTCTTATTGAAGCTGGGTTGTGGGGTCATGTCGAGTTGAACAATTTGACTTTCGGTAAACGCAGTTGCCCCTCCAAATTCAACTACCCGCATGGGTGTAATTTGCTTTCGAAAAGCTTGTGGAGTAACGAAGAGTTCTTCCGGGGTCAGGTGTTTGAGCGGAGACTCTAGACGTTCAAAGTGATAGCGACCTTTCTCAACAGCTTTGAGGAGTTCGTCTTCGGTTTTTCTGACATCTTTAAACCAGAGGATACTGTCTGGGGAGATGAAATCGAAGAATGAAGTGTGAGCTTCTTCCATGAGTTTCTTACCCACATGAGGCACTACTGTGGCCCTCTCCATTTTTCCGGTTGAAAGCTGCGTAACCGGATCAAACATGCGGATACTCTCCACCTCATCTCCAAAGAATTCAATGCGGTAGGGGCGGTCGAAAGAATAAGAGAACACATCTACAATTCCGCCTCGCACGCTGTATTGGCCCGGTTCATACACGTAATCAACCTTTTCAAAGTGAAAATCATGCATGAGTTCATCCAGGAAATCCATGCTATACGATTCACCAATGGCAATATCGAAGGTATGATCGACGAGGTTTTTCCGAGCAATTACGTGTTCACAGAGGGCTTCGGGATACGAAACAACCACAGTAGAGCCACGCAGTTTCACCAGGTCGTTGAGCACTTCGGCACGCATTGCCACGTTTGCATTTTCCGTTTGCTCCACTTGGTAAGGCACGCGGGCCGTGCGGGGGAAGAACAGCACTTTCCAAGTAGACCCAAGCAAATGCTCGAGGTCGTTCATGAAATAAGCTGCCTCTTCTTTATCGTTTAGCACAAATACATAATCGCCTTTGTGTTTGCAGATGACCGCGGCAGCGAGCATGGCTACAGATGAGCCCACTGCTCCATGAATGGCTAGTTTCGACGCATCTGATTTGAGGCTGCTTGATATATTTTCAACAACAGGATCGCCAGCGTATATTTTGAAAAAATCGTCGAGTGTCAATGTGCTAAATAGTTGGCCTTCTGCTTAACAGGAGAAAGGCATAGGGTGTTCATACCTCAGCTGTTTCCAGTTCTACAATAAACGCTTCTACTTGCTCTACCATGGCTTTTGAACCTATGATAAGGGGAACGCGTTGGTGCAATTGTTTGGGTTGTAGATGCAAAATGCGGTTTCGTCCATCGCTTGCTTTTCCACCGGCTTGTTCTACAATGAATGCCAAAGGTGAGCATTCGTACAACAGACGCAGCTTGCCTTGCGGAGAGCTTTTGGTAGCGGGATAAATGTACACCCCTCCTTTGATCAGATTGCGGTGGAAATCGGCCACCAATGAGCCAATGTATCGCGCCGAGTAAGGTCGTCCGTCTTTTTTATTGTCTTCTTTGCAAAAGTCAACATACCGACGCACACCTGCCGAAACACCGTTTAGAATTCCTTCGTTGATGCTGTATATTTTGCCCTGTTCAGGGATGCGCATGTTGGGGTGTGAGAGGCAGAATTCGCCGATGGAAGGCTCAAGAGTGAATCCGTTCACACCATACCCCGTGGTGTACACCAACATGGTTGAAGATCCGTAGATTACGTAACCTGCAGCCACCTGTTCGGCGCCTTTTTGAAGAAAGTCGTTGATGTTCGCTAAGTCACCAACAGAAGACGTTCTTCGAAAGATCGAGAATATGGTGCCGATAGAAACGTTGACATCAATATTAGACGAACCATCTAAAGGGTCGAATAATACTACGTATTTCCCTTTTCTGCAGAGGTTTTTATCGAATGCAACATACGTATCGTTTTCTTCACTTGCGATACCGCATACCTCTCCCCCATTTTTAAACGAGTTGATGAACACATCATCAGCGTACACATCTAACTTTTGCTGTACCTCGCCCTGCACATTGGTGGTTCCATAGGCGCCGAGGATATCGCCAAGTCCGGCTTTGTTTACCTGCTGGTTGACAATTTTAGCTGCAATTCCAATATCGCTGAGCAAACGCGACAGATCGCCAGATGCGTAGGGAAAATCCGCCTGTCGGTCGATGATAAATTCACTGAGGGTTACGATCTTGCTCATGAGGGTAAAGATAAGCACCTAGTGCGATTCTGAAAAGAGATTGGTCAGGGTAACAAAGGCTTGAAAACCGAGTTGCTCGGGACGTTTGGATGCCAATTCTTCAGGCCATTCGAATCCCGCAGGTGTAATGGCTTTGAGGCTGTTTCGCATCGTTTTCCGACGTTGGTTGAAGGCGGTTTTAACAATGGTTTTGAACAGTTTGATGTCGCAACCAGGATCTACGGTATTATTCCTGCGCAAGCGTATCACACCTGACTGCACCTTTGGCGGCGGTTCAAATTCGATGGCATCAACCGTAAAGAGGTACTCGATGTCGTAAAACAGTTGAAGTAAGACAGAGAGAATACCGTAATCTTTGGTTCCTGGGCCGGAGGCAATGCGCATGGCCACTTCTTTTTGAAACATGCCGACCACTTCGGGGATGTGATCGCGGAGGTCATATACACGAAATAGGATCTGCGTAGAGATGTTGTACGGAAAATTGCCGATTACAGCGAATTTATCACCCATAAGTTCTGTGAGTGGCGCACGCAAAAAGTCGGCAAAGAAAATGTCATCTTCAGGTAAAATGCGGTGCATCTTCAGGTAGGCAATAGATTCGGCATCCACCTCAATGGCTGAAACATGCATTTCGGGATGTGCTGTTTTCAAGCAGGTGGTAAGCGCACCTGTTCCGGGGCCTATCTCAAGCACACGCGAGTACGCACCATGTCCTGTCAAGCCTTTCGCGATGTTCATGGCAATTGCGCCATTGCGAAGAAAATGCTGCCCGAGGGCTTTTTTAGGAGTTACCTTCACCGTGTGGTTTGATGTAAAACATCCAAAACAGTTCGGAAAGCCACAGCTCGTTGTCCGTAACGTTGGGTGTGAGATTGTTGCAAAGCAGGCGCAAACTCCGATTGATAGCGGTTGTAATGCTCGCGATCAGGGGCTAGATACATCACCGCATAGGTAACACCGCCTTCTTCGAAACCATCCACTTTGCAAATGCGATTTTCAGTAAACATGCCTGTATTGAGCACCTCCGGTATGTGCACTGTCTTCATCCACTGAAGCCACTCTTCATGGATGTCTGAATCCACACTCACAGTTACGTTGTATAAAACCATGCGCTTTGCTTTGTGCAAAGGTACCCATTCCGCAGCAATGGGGGAAATGTATATGCTTTTTGGCGGTGCTTTTTATACATTTGACAAAAGTGTAGCTGTGAATCTCGATCCTGTCGTTTTGTCGATTCCTTTGTTTTTCGTGCTCATCGCCTTGGAGCTCGTGGTCGATTTTTTTCAAGCACGCAAGACAGGAGGCATGCATTACCGGCTGAACGATGCCGTGGCCAATATCTCGTGTGGCATCATCGATCAAAGCACAGGTATCTTTGCGAAGGTATTTACCGTTGGGGTTTACACCCTCGTGTATACCGCGGTTCATGAGCATTTGCCGTATACCATTGCTCCGGGAATCGGCATGTACATCGTTTATTTTTTGTTGGTTGACCTGGCATATTATTGGTCGCATCGCATCAGCCATGGAGTGAATTTGTTTTGGACCGGACATGTGGTTCATCATCAAAGTGAGGATTACAATCTTTCGGTAGCGCTGCGGCAGGGGGCATTTCAAAAAATGCTGATGTTTTGGATCTATCTTCCTCTCGCTGCGCTCGGATTTCCGCCCGAATGGTTTGTGGTGTCGATGGGATTGAACCTGCTTTATCAGTTTTGGATACACACAGAACTCATCGGCACATTAGGGCCTTTAGAATGGATTCTCAACACTCCATCGCACCATAGGGTGCACCATGGAAGGAATCCGAAGTACATCGATAAAAATCACGCAGGCGTTTTCATTTTATGGGATCGCCTCTTTGGCACGTTTCAAAAAGAAGAAGAACGTCCTACCTATGGCATTACGCGCAATCTTCATTCGTTCAACCCTGTTTGGGCGCATGTAAAGCCCTATGCGGAGCTGTGGCAGGAAACGAGGCGCATGCCAACATGGATAGATAAGATCCGCTTTTTATTCGCCCCTCCCGGTTGGTATCCCGCCTCACTCGGCGGATATAAAAGGGCACCCGAAGTGCAAGAGCACGAAACCAAATTCGATGTTGCACTACCTAAGGCTATAAACCTCTATCTGCTGGTCCAATATGCTTTTGTAGTAGCCATTGGCGCGGTGTTTCTTATGAATCTGGCGGTTTACTCAAACACTCAAAAAGCCGTGTTTCTGATTTTTATGCTATACCAGGTGTTTGCTACAGGCAGTGTTTTCGACCAAACAAAACGAGCCAGGATGATTGAATCCGTGCGGCTTTGTTTGCTTTCTCTTTTTGGAATATGGGTGGCTCTCAACCTTCAAAACACCTACTACGCCGGTTTTGTAATTGTTTGTTCGCTGCTCGGAATAGCTTGGTTTATAATTCTATTGACAGGTGGATATTGGAACAAAAAATAAAGCACTAACAGGGCTGTACATCATTGTGGCAGTGGCAGTTTTAGCAACTACACATGTAAAATGGGATTTCCCGATGTTATACGGTTCGCTGAAAGGACTGCTTATGCCGGTGCTACTGGTAATCGCTTGGCAAAACCTGCGGGGAACAAAGATTGTGGCACCTGTGCTACTTGCCATCACCTGTTCATGGTTTGGTGATGTTTTATTGCTGTTCGATGATCAAAAGCTTTTTTTCATGCTTGGAATCGGAGCTTTTTTGTTGGCCCAAGTAGCCTATATCATCGCTTACTTTAAGGCAACCGATACCAACTTC